>JANLHC010000026.1 GCA_024654465.1 Candidatus Scalindua sp. | reverse complement strand
CTGTATGTTTAGCGATACGTGCCAGCATGTGAGGACCGATTTCGTCACCATCGTGAAAGGCGAATACATAATCAGGCATGTCAGGGTGAGATAGTATACGGTGGGACCCGCCTTTGTGACGTTTGATACTCCAACCAATTCTTAATAATGCGGCCAATACACGTCTTGCTTTTGTTGACGGCCATTTACTCATATAATCACAGAAAAGACATCAATCGTTTCAGGAACGTTTTCACCGTTCTCCAGTCGGCCTGCCAACACTCTCAAAGACAAAGCTTTTACGTGCGCAATAGCTTCTTTACGAGTTTTTCCATAGACCATTGTCCCAGGTAACTCAGGTATCTCAGCAATCCAGCGCCCATCTTTTTCTTGTTCAATTTCAATATTTAATTTCATAGTATTGTATTTTAAAAGGTATTACAACCGGAGTCAATGTTAAATATTTGGTAATATTGAAGAAACCCACGTCCTTTGGACCTGGTCAGAGTACAAAGGCTTTGCCAAATAAAAAGACTCATTGTTGCAATCTGTAAAGTGAATTTCGTGTACAACCTTCGTGCTGATTCGTGCCTGTCCTGTAGCAATGTCATTGAATTAAGGGATTTAATTTTCAAATGCAAAAAAACAAATCTTTTTTTGGAGTGCAGTGACTGCCTGTCCGCCAGCCTGTTGGGCGAGTGTCATTGCTTTAAAACGTATCATGATAAGAAAAGCACAAAGTTCAGAAAGAAACACGCCTTCTGGTCAAAGTGCGGATGGGTTCTGTTCTCGTCCTCATTAGTGATTGCCATTTCCCATTTATTCTGTCATGAAAAACTTCTGACAGTTGCGGCAATATTGCTTCCAGCGCTTGGCGCCGCGCGCGGCGCGCTACGGATGCACTTTGAGTATAACAAAATTTTCAGACGCTCAGAACAGATGGTAGGCCATATAGATACGTTGTTAGAGAAGTGTGGGTATGGTGGGTCGAAGTGTAACCAATCATACATAAGCATTATCATTTTATAGCGTGGGAGACAATAAACGTTCTGCTATACAGAAATGATATCGAAAAGATGATTCAATTTCTGATTTTTCACTTGTTTGTTACAATTTTATTGAATAGAATCCGGGATATGACTAAACTATTAGAAAAATATTCGTATCAGTCGTGGTTATCGGGCCCCTGGGCTAAAGGAGGGCAACATTATTACCCGGTTCTGGATTGGCTCGCATTCGGAATATGAGAAATTGATCTCCGGGTTTTAGTAGAGTATTATATTTGTAGAGGCCAGGTGAATTCGTAAGTCAACACCGGGTACTGCATAAAATCGGTTAAAGTATTGAAAAATTACTCAATCATATTTCTATACTTACTTAATGCCAGAAGCGGGAAGTAGCTTCTGTACATATGGTATCTGAGGTAAAAAATCTTGGGGAATCCTGTACCGGTAAATTCTTCCTCATCCCAAGTCCCATCTTCTTTCTGTGTCTTTATCAAATACTCAATACCATTCTTTACTGCTTCAGAGTCTCTTTCTTTAGTACATAAAAGCCCCAGGACCGCCCATGATGTTTGAGAAGCAGTACTCCTCCCAATGGCGCTGAGAGATGTATCCCAATATGATTTGCACGTCTCACCCCATCCACCATCTTCATTCTGAAAATCTTTTAACCATGATGCCGCTTTTCTAACATAATCCTTTGTCATATCTTCTTTTATTGAGTAAAGACCTGTTAATACCGACCATGTTCCATAGACGTAATTTGTGCCCCAACGTCCAAACCAGGAACCGTTCTTTTCCTGTTCTTTTTTTAGAAATTCAATGGCTTTTTTGGCAGGAGGAAAGCTTAAGTCATATCCCAATTTACCCATCAAATCCAGTACTCGTGCAGTGAGGTCACTTGTACTCGGATCCAGAAGCGCATTCCAATCAGCAAAGGGAATATTATTCAGTATTTTTTTATTATTATTTTTATCAAAAGAGCCCCAGCCTCCATCATTGCACTGCATCCCCATAAGCCACTTAAAACCTCTCAGGATTGCCTGTTTCTTGCGGTCCTTATCAGGCAGATCTAATAGCTGCAAAGACATCATCACGACAGCGGCATCGTCATTGTCCGGATAGAACTCATTCGCGTGTTGAAAATACCATCCGCTTGGTTCCCTGACAGGATTCTTCATACTCCAATCACCAAAACTTTTTACTTCTTTTTGCAACATCCACTCCCCTGCCTTAATTAATGCCGGATCGTCATTAGGTAAACCGGACTTTAAGAGTGCCATAATCGCCCATGGTGTATCCCATACAGGCGATACACAGGGTTGTAGAAACATAGTATCTTCGTCATGCACTGCTAAGGCCTCTATATCTTCTATTGCCTTCTCCACGATGGGATTTCCATCTTTATACCCAAGACATCTCATAGCCATTAAAGAATTAACCATTGACGGCCATATTGCACCCAATCCTCCTGATTTTTCAAGACGTTCCAGCATCCATTTTTCTGACTTTTCAATGGCCATCTTTCTTAAAGAGTAAATAGGCTGATTTTCATACCTCCTAAGGAGAGTGTCGAAATTAATAAACATGTTTTTTATTGTTAACTTGTTTTGGTCTCTTTTGAGTCGATAACTGACATATTTCCTGGGTATCACATATAATTTATCCAATACTGCTTTATCACCAATCAAACTACTTGGCCTTTTCGCCATAATTATGCCTAAAGGAACGACAATGCACCTGGACCAATAGGACATCTCGTAAATGTTAAAATAAAAAAACTTAGGCAGATGGATTATTTCTACCGGTAATGCCGGTATACCTTTCCAGTCAAATTGTCCAAAAATAGCAAGGTATATTTTCGTGAATGTATTACACTTCATTATGCCTCCCAGTTTCAGAATACGACTTCTGGCCTTTTGCATATAAGGCACATCATCTGAATGGCCTGCTAATTTTAAAGCGAAATAACATTTTACCGAGATACTAACATCACTAAAACCATCATGGTAAATACTCCAGCCACCGTCTTTCTCCTGTTTTTTAATTATATACCTGGTAGCCTTTTCTTGCTTTCTGGTATCAATTCTTTTTAAAAAATGCATTAACATTAAATATTCCGCAGTTAACGCGACGTCACCTTCCAGTACCCCCGCCCAATACCCCTCTTCCTCCTGCTCACTCAGAAGATGAGATTGTGATTTCTTAATGGCCAAATTGAGATAACAATCGGGAGAAACTTCACCCGTAGCACCCTGAAGTTTCCTTTCAAAGCGAAGTTGGTCTGAAGTGATCTTAGGCAGGTAATAGCCGTTCTTACCTTTAATAATTTTGTGGCTGATTTTGTCAACCGTCTCTATAAAATCGATCAGAAGTTTAGTCATTGATAATACTTAATAATATATTAATAAATTGTCGGAGTTTAATGTACTCTTATATATTAGATTATTATATCTTTTACAAGGAAATTATAGTTAAAATGCTGATATACTATTTGACTTAATTATTCTATTCTAAAGGACATAAGAAGATTTATCATGGGCAAGATTAAAGTAAAAGATTTCAATTTAGAATATACGCTGGAATGCGGACAAATATTTAGGATTAACAGGGAAGATGGCTGGTATTATATTAATGCACGGGATAAATTTTTTAAAATTTGTCAGGTTAAAAATGAGATAGAATTTCATGGTGTTGACAAAGAATTTATCATCCATTTCTTTTCTTTAAATGAAAATCTTCCCAAAATACTTAAGGAAATAAATAAAGATAAGTACATAAAGAAATCTATAGACAAATACCGAGGTTTAAGGATTATTAAACAGGATCCATGGGAATGCCTAATATCATTTATATGTTCCTCTGCATCAAATATTCCCAGAATAAAGTCAAACCTTAAAGCACTCTCCGAACGTTTTGGCAAAAAAGTTTCGCTGGACGGAGTTGGCAATTATGCATTTCCAGTACCCGGTAACATTAATAACTACAAAGAAATCTTGAATGCAAAAACAGGTTTTCGTGCAAGGTATATTTTTGAAGCCAACAATTCCGTAAACATTAATAATCTTAATTCGCTGAGAACATTGCCTTATAAAAGCGCAAAAAATGAATTAAAGAAGATAAATGGTGTTGGAGATAAAGTAGCTGATTGTGTTTTGTTTTTTTCTCTTGGTTTCAACCAGGCATTTCCGGTAGACACCTGGATAAAGAAAACAATGCAATTGTTATACTTTGACAATAACAGTGTTTCTAACGAAAAGATCAGAGAATTTGGATTAGAGTATTTCGGTATTTATGCCGGTTACGCACAACAATATTTATTCATGTTCTCAAGGAATGATCTGGGCACATCAAACAAATTGCAACTCTGGAAAAATGGAATGCTTGAAGAATGATCTATAAAAACGAATTTTACTAATGGTGCAAGTCAGGAACTGCAGTAGTTCACCTTAATGTATTCCATGAGGCCCCCCGCCTTGATTATATCCTTCATCTCATCGGCAAAAGGTGTAAACGAATACTCTTTGTTTGTTGTTAAATTAGTGATTATATTCGAATTTATGTCTACTTTAACGTTATCACCATCACTTATCTCTATGCCCGCTTTTTCACTTTCAAAAATTGGTAATCCGATATTGATAGCATTCCTAAAGAATATTCTCGCGAAACTCTTTGCTATTACACAAGAAATCCCCAGTGCTTTAATAGATATCGGAGCATGTTCCCTGGAAGAACCACAGCCAAAGTTGTCTCCAGCTACAATTATGTCACCCTCCACTGCTTTATTAACAAATTCAGGATCGATATCCTCCATGCAGTGAGCAGCCAGCTCTTTTTCGTTAGTTGTATTTAAATATCTGGCAGGAATAATTTCATCAGTGTTAACATTATCCCCATATTTCCAACTTTTACCATTTATCATAAATCGATTAACGCCTTTCTTCTTGCTTTATGGAAATCAATTCACCATAGCATATTTATTTCTACTATTCTGCCTGCTTTCCATCTTTTGATACGCCTGATGCATAAACGCTTCCAAACGAGTCTCCTCATTTGTCTCTTCCTGACCATCAAATGTCAACTTTAATAATGGAATATTCTTATGATCTCTCTGTAATTTTTCTAAAACGGCATTCACAGCTGTCCCAGGCATACAATGAAATGGGATAATGTTTATAATACCGTCACAATCCGCCTCTATATATTCCACCGCTCTTCCCATGCTGAGAACCGGATCACCTCTATATGAATCATGGATATACGATTTACCTTTCGAAATTATTTTCTTTATAGAACTTTCTTTAAAGAGCTTCTTTCCGCTTTTCTTAAAAGGACTTGACATCTTATGTTCGTGATACTTCTGTATTACCCCGGTTAGCATCTCCACTGAAAGGGCATTAAAATCTTTTTCCCTTATACTATCTTCCCGTCTGATATGGGCAATATAGTCCAACCATTCACTAAACGGTGGCACTATTGCTGTACCGCCAAGTTTCTCAATTGTCCTTACTATGAAATTATTCGAAAACTCATTACCACGAACATAAGTTTCACCAATGATGCCAATTTTTGGTTTTCGCACGCTTCTGTCAACTGCAACCTTGTTTAATGCGTCACATGCGTCTTTAGCGACTTGCAAAAGATCATGTCCGTATTCTATCGCGTGTTCTGCTTTTCTGAGATGCTGTTTATATACGATATCAGAATCGCCTTTATGTATTTCGTAAGGCCTTATTTCATGTAATAACTTTTGCATATAGTCAACAAATACTACGCCATTCCAAGTAAGTTTACGGAAATTTGCCCCTAATTTACTTGTATCTTCCTGGTAGTCGTCTCCCTGGTCCAGTGTATATATTGGCACATGTGACATACCAATGTCATCCAAGATCATTCTATGCATTGTATTGTACTGACCAAACCTGCATGGACCTGACGCTGTTGCCATAAAAAAAACACTCTTGTCGGGATCAAAGTCAGGACTTTTTGCCTTTTTTACAATATCTCCTGTCGTCAGTATTGCGGGGTAACACTCTTTCCCGGACGTATGTTTTCTCCCTAATTCAAGACTCATCTTATCTGGCATTGGCATAGCGACAGCATCAACTCCATTTGCCCTCATGGCTGCAGCAGCCATGAAGCAACAATCATTCATATAAGGAATGTACATCGTCCTGTTCTTATTTACAATGTGTTTACGTTTATCGTTAGTGTCTTTCTCATATTTTTTAATTCTCGCATTTTTCAGACTATCCAAGAATGCCTCGCAACGGGTCATTACACCCGCATCAGCACTATGCTCATCTATGTCAATCATCAAAAATGGTTTGCCACCAACCTCTTTAGGAAAAAATTTGGAGATAAAAGAGTCCGGCCCACATCCAAAATTTGTGATATATAATGCATGTAGCCTCTTATCTTTTGCTATAAACCTCGCTGCTGCGAGTATCTTTTGTCCATATTTCCAATACATATTTGGATAATCCTTTGATATATCGTCTAAATCCAAAGGTATACAATCCATTGGTATTGCCAGGATCCCCATATCCCTGAGTTTTTCAGGAAGGTCTAAATTAACACCGGAATCGCAACCGTTATAAGGACGACTGACGATTACCAATGCAGTTTCATTTTCACCTAAATTATCTAATACCTCTTTACCCCTGTCCTGCAAATATTTATAGAAGTTTTTTTGTGTTTCCTGAGCTTTTCTTATTGCGGTTATTACTTTCTTTCCCCTTACACCAATCTCTCCGGCAATCTTACGGAATGTTTTTTCTACGTGAGCTTCTCCGTACTCATAGTGAATTATAGGTTGCAGCAGCTTGAATTTCCGGGATTCCAGATCAACTGCTGATCCAATAATATAAGGAAGACACTGAATATAAGGGCACGCATAAGAATGAGTCATATTAGAAGATTCATGAGTCATATTGATCACACTGGGCAGGAATAAATAATCTATCTCCTTGTCAAGCATGTCTACAACGTGCCCATGTGACACCTTTATGGGAAAACACGTCTCTGTGTTTACATATTCAATCCCTTTATTAATAATGCTTCGATTCGTGTTCTTTGAAATAACTATCTCAAATCCTAATTCTGTGAAAAACGTCCTCCACATAGGAAACAATTCAAAAAACGTAGAAGCCTGTGGAATACCAATGCGCCCTCGTGATTTAGTTTTGCTGTCACTTATCTTTATTGTATTTTTGGTTTTTCGATCTGTATAGTAGGGGCCATACAAGAGTCTGCTTCTTTCATTAAACAGCCTGGGTAGATTTTTTGATTTTTTTACCTTTTTTTCATCATCAAACTTGCCACATCGACTTCCATAATGAAGTGGAGACTCTCCGGTTATTGAAACTTTTCTTATCTCACATATGTTTGAACAATCCGTACACACAAATGAAGTCGTCTCATACTTTCTCCCCCTTAAATCAAATCCCTTAAACCTTGACTCATCCCACGTTTTTTCTTCCATGGAGATTATTGCAGAGCCTATTGCCCCCATAACGTCATGATGCGGTGGTACTATAATAGATCTGCCAGTCACTTTCTCAAAAGCAGCTTTAACACCCCGGTTTGCAGCTACGCCACCCTGCAAGAAAATAGTATTTCCAATTTTTCTTTTTTCAACAACACGATTAATGTAATTTAACACAATGGAGTAACTCAACCCCGCTAACAAATCATCCTTAGGTACGCCCAGCTGCTGATGGTGGTTGAGGTCTGATTCCATAAATACGGTACACCTCTCTCCAAGCTGAGAAGGGCAACACGAGTCTAAGGCCCGCTTACCAAACTCCTGCTTAATATTAACATCCAGCTTTTCAGATTGTTCTTCAAGAAATGACCCTGTTCCGGCAGCGCATACTTTATTCATAGTAAAATCAACTATCGCACCGTTTTCCAGGCTTATATATTTTGAATCCTGTCCCCCTATTTCAAAGATGGTATCTACATCCTTATCAACCCATGCAGATGCTGTCGCATGAGCGGTTATCTCATTCTTAACAATATCCGCACCGATAAACTCTCCCGTTAGATACCTTCCCGAACCGGTAACACCCACTCCCTTTATTATGACATTCTTACCAACCTCTTCTCCTACCTCGAGCAATCCCTGCCTCACGGCCTCAAGAGGTTTACCTGCTGTCATAAGGTAACGCCTGGCTAAAACATCTCTGTTCTTAGCAATAACCACAACATTTGTACTGATAGAACCAACGTCAACGCCTACATAAGCTTCAATTTTTTTACCGTTTTTCAAAATATGTCTATCAACATTAATGTCATAGTTGTTGCAGTTCAGTTTTTTCAGGTTTGAGTCTTTTCCTTTACGATTTTTCAGATAAGCATCAATTCCATTAAAATCTTTAAATGGAGAATGTATACCCTTCTCAATTAATGCCAGTGCACACCCTATTGCTCCCATAGTATTAAAGTGTTTAGGGATTATGAGTTCTCCTTCGCCCAAATCCAGTATATCTTCAAACGCTCTGACTATTCCTTCGTTTGCCGCAACACCACCCTGGAAGGCGATAGGTTTTACAAATTCCTTACCTTTTCCAATGTTGCTCTTGAAATTCCTTGTAAGCGCATAGCACAGACCGGAAACAATATCATGGATCTCAGTTCCCACCTGTTGAAGATGAATCATATCTGATTTTGCAAACACACTGCATCTTCCAGCTATCCTTGGTGGAGTTTTTGATTTTAAGGCCATTTTTCCAAATTCGTCTTCTATAGACACTCCGATTCTCGTTGACTGTTGATCTAAAAACGATCCCGTTCCGGCCGCACACATTGTATTCATAGAGAAATCAGATACCTTCAGATTATTACCACCCGCCTCATCAGGCTCCAGCATTATCAGTTTAGAATCTTCACCTCCGATTTCGATTACCGTCCTTACTTCAGGATGCAATACTGATGTTGCCGTACTTTGTGCAACTATTTCGTTAATAAAACTTATACCTATTATGTCAGCCAAAAGCTTACCGCCGGATCCGGTAGCAGCGATCCCCTCTATATCATCAATTTCAATTCTATTAAAAATTTCTTTCAAAACAATCAGCACTGTTTCTAACGGTTGACCATGTGACCTTACATAGTGGTTCTCCAAAACCTCTCGATCTCCGTTAATTAATACTACCTTTACACTCACAGAGCCTATATCTATACCAACATATTTTTTCTGTGGGCCTTTTTCTATGCTTCTGATCATTTTAACCGTCTCCTTTTACAACGTCACGCCAAAGACTTGAAATATTATTTAATACTTACTGCGTTAAAAATTATGTATCAGATTTTAATTAATTTTTTCAGGATGAGTTATTTTACCCGTTATTGCAGAAGCAGCAGCTACTGCCGGATTACTAAGGTATACTTCAGATTTTGGATGACCCATCCTACCCGCAAAATTTCTATTCGTAGTAGATAATGCGCGTTCTCCTTCTGCCAGAATACCCATATGACCACCAAGGCAAGGACCGCAGGTCGGGGTTGACACAACACCCTCAGCTTTAATAAAGACCTCTATTAAGCCTTCTTTTAATGCCTCTAGATAAACAGCCTGTGTTCCCGGTATTACGATTAAGCGAATTGACGGGTGTATTTTCTTGTCTTTAAGAATCTGAGCGGCAATTCTTAAGTCAGAAATCCTTCCATTAGTACATGAACCTATTACAACCTGGTCAATTGCGATGTCAGATAATTCTTCTACCGGACGCACATTTTCAGGTAGATTAGGTATTGCTACCTGAGGAGAAAGGGTGCTTACGTCATACTCATGAATTTCATGATATTCACAATCGGCATCACTTGAGTAAAATTTATATTCTCTTTGCGCTCTACCATTTACATAATTTTCTGTACAATCATCCGGCTCTATTATCCCATTTTTTGCACCGGCTTCTATCGCCATATTGCACATCGCAAGCCTGTCATCCATTGATAGATCGGTTATTACAGACCCTGAAAACTCCATCGCCTTATACCTTGCACCATCAACGCCAATATTACCTATAACATGAAGAATCAAATCTTTACCAGACACCCATTCATTTAATTTACCATTAAATATGAATTTTATGGTCTCCGGTACTTTTAACCATACTTTTCCAGTCGCATAACATGCAGCTAAGTCAGTGCTTCCAACACCAGTAGAAAAAATACCCATCGCACCATAAGTGCATGTGTGTGAATCAGCTCCAATTACTAAATCACCAGGAACTACTATTCCCTGCTCAGGCAGCAAGACGTGTTCGATCCCCACCCTGCCTACCTCAAAATAATTTTTTATTTGATGTTTGAGTGCAAATTCCCTGAGAAGCTTGGAGTTCTGAGCTGATTTAATATCCTTATTTGGTGTAAAGTGGTCGGGAACTAAAACAATACTATCCGGATTAAAGACATTTTCCACTCCAAGCGTTTCGAATTGTTCAATAGCAATTGGTGCAGTAATATCATTACCCAGACAGATGTCCACATCTGCGTAAACAAACTGGCCGGCACTTATCTCTTGATGTCCAGAATGTGCTGCAATTATTTTCTCTGTAATTGTCATTCCCATGATTTGGATTAAATACTAGCAATTATTGATTTTTAAATTAGTGTAATCTATCGTTCTAAACCAAATGGGTTATTTTAACTAACGCTTTGAGGAGTTTAAGGATGTATTGATACGAAAACATACCATCCTTGAAATGAAATACAGACTTTTGTTAGTTGCTGCACTAGTCGCAACTAATAATGCTTTCTAGTTTTAGATCGGTTTGTTAAACAACTTTTAACAAAAACCATTATCCAATAAATAAAGAAGTGGGCATAAACCTTAAAGCTTTATTTCATTTAATATCAAAATGCTATTAAAAATTCCGAAAGGATTTAATTTTCAGAAAAACGGCCTCTTCTAATCGATTTAATCGAGAGAGGATCCTGTAAATATCTACTATGACATTTACTACATAAATCATAACGAAATGTTTTATATTCAAGACTTTCCATCTCGCCTGAATCAAGATTTTCCATTTCTTCATCTCTTTCGTCATCATCATCTTCTTCAAAATCATTTATAAACTCTTCATCTTCACAATCAGAGTCCATAGAGTCACATGCAGCATAAACTTCAATTTTAACGACATATCTATCATCTTCATCAGGAACTAGTGACCGTCCACACATATCACAGCTATAACGAATCATTTTAGAATCCCTCCATTAGCTTGAATTCATTTTCAAAAATAAGACCTGAAGAAATAGTTGTATTCAACGAATTTTTCTTTTTACCAGCACATATGTTCAAATAGCATAATGCGGTTTATCTCCTCATTTTTATAACTGTAAAATTATACGAAAATGGATATTTTTGTCAAGTAGATTGAGTTTGAACCGAAAGATCTACATAATATTAACAACTACAAATACAGATGTATTACATTTGTACACTGTTAGTTACGACTTTATACCGATACAATAATAATATTTTGTTCCTCGTCAAGAATATTTGATAACACCTTTGTCAACTAAAACTTATGACAATTTATAACCTTAAACAACAATAATTATTATTTACTTTAATATTGTTAATCTATTTGAAATAAAATGACCGTAGATTTACTAATTCTGTCGCTAACTAAAATCAGCTAT
>JANLHC010000274.1 GCA_024654465.1 Candidatus Scalindua sp. | reverse complement strand
GAATTCAAACTTTGCTTCCTGCCCAAACGTCGCGCTTTCTAAGGCATTTGTAACAAGCTGCTCAGGCTTTCTGAAATCAGTGGTACTTGAGAACCCGATTTTCCCATCCTTGATTATACGCAAGCCGATGCCTCTGATTGACTTGGTATAAACAGATTTTAATTTATTATTTTCAAAACTGATCGATCTGGACTCTCCCTCTTCATAAATCACCTCTGCTGAATCGGAGTTTTTTAAGGCCAGATCAAGTATCTTCTCTTCAATGTTATTTTCCATTTTTTTATTGTTCCTCTGCTCTCAATAAACAGAGGAGGGTTTACTGAATTTTAACCACCCCTTAATCCCCTCCTTGCGAAGGAGGGGAAATGGGGTGGTCTTCCTCTGTTTATTGAGAACTAACTATTGTTCTCTAATTTTAAAAATAGGTTTATGTTCTGCCTCTTCCTCCTGGTCAGGAGTATCAAATTTAATTCTCAAGCGTAAGTCATTTGCACTGTCTGCATATGCTATCGCAGTTTCATAATTAATCTTTCCCTGCATATAAAAGTTGTAGATATTGTCGCAAAGATTTATACACCATAGGAAACCATGGCTGATGGATTGCTTAGATAGGGGATTATAGTTTCTTTTGAAACTACACCTTGTTTGAAAAGATCCACAAGAGTTGCGTCCATTGTCTGCATTCCAAACTGTTTTCCCGTTTGCATCATTCCCGGTATCTGAGCTATTTTCCCCTCTCTTATGAGGTTTCTTATAGCAGGCGTCCCTGTCATTATTTCTAAGGCTGCCACCCTGCCTTTACCATCCTTCTTCTTCAGTAAATTCTGGGTAACAACAGCTAAAATAGACTCGGAGAACATGGCTCTTATCTGATTTTGTTGCTCCGAAGGGAATACGTCTATAACCCTGTCTACCGTTTTAGCAGCACTCGAAGTGTGCATGGTGCCAAAGACAAGATGGCCTGTTTCTGCTGCAGTCATTGCTAAAGAAATTGTTTCCAGATCTCTCATTTCACCAACCAGAATAACATCCGGGTCTTCTCTCAGGGCAGAACGAAGTGCGTTCGAAAAACTATGTGTATTTGTTCCTAATTCTCTCTGGTTTATAAGGCAGAGTTTTGGTTCATAAACAAATTCTATGGGATCTTCTACCGTTAGAATATGAGCCTTTTCGTTCTGATTTATAAAATTCATCATGGCTGCCAGCGTTGTAGACTTACCGGAACCAGTGGGGCCTGTCACCAGAACGAGACCCTTCGTTTTTTTAGTCAAATCAGCGAGTATTCCGGGAAGTCCTAATTCATCCAGTGTCATTACCCTGGTAGGGATTGTCCTGAAAACTATTGCTTCTCCTCTGGACTGATAAAAGGCGTTTATCCTGTAGCGGGCGATCCCCTTAATGTCTAAGGCAAAGTCTATCTCTTTTTTCTCCTCAAAAATCTTGCGCTGCTGATCATTGAGAATATCATAGAGCATTGCATGAACTTCATCTTTGGGGAGGGAAGGCATATCTACCTTCTGGATATCGCCATCAATCCTGACAATTGGAGGCTCGCCGGAGCTTATGTGCAGATCAGATGCACCACGTTCATTTGCAAAGGCAAGAATTTCACTAATATCCATAGCTTCTATTTTCTCTTTTACTCAAAAACTCTAAATCATACTGTTTCGACATTTGAATCTTTGGTAATTGTAATTTGTTTGTTATTTGGTTTTTACTATTTTATGCTTGTTACACTTAAGTATATTTATCCTGTTTATTGTATAGAGACTATATTTATTTTTGTCAATATCAAAAGTTTCAGGAGCATCTGCATCATGGTTCTTTTCTATACCGAAGATGCAACTGTGAATACTTCCTCCGGAGATGTTAACCCATTTTCTGCTTTATTGTATCGGTACGCTAGTTAAAACTACGCACTTTCAGTGCAAGACTTTAACTATTCAGCATAATTTATTTCTCACGCAGAGCCGCAAAGAACGCAAAGACAAGATAGGCGTAGACGTTGGGTCCGCTTCACTTGACCCAACCAGTTGCTTTTTATAAGGGTCGTTTATTGTATAAGGTTAGAGTCTCTTTGCTGAGGAAATTAGTAAGAAATAGAATGAAGGAGTTTAAGTCATGACAGGCCAACATTCAATGATTTCAAAGGAAAAGTATTTATTTTAGTTATTGACAAGGCTAACTCCATCGATAATATTAATAAATAGTCTCGAAGGAACTAAATACAATTACATATGGGGAATGAAATGGATGAAAAGAAAATCATGGAGCGAATAACCGTTGATC
>JANLHC010000136.1 GCA_024654465.1 Candidatus Scalindua sp. | reverse complement strand
ATTATAGACTTAAGTCAGGAATAAATTATTTCCTTATAATCCCTTTTCTTTTTAACATCGCCAGAAGTGCTTTAAGGTTTTCCTCAATAGATTTATGTTCTGAATCCAGAATAACATCAGGATTGAGAGGTTCTTCGTATGGTGCGTTTATACCGGTAAATTGGGGAATTTCTCCCCCAATAGCTTTTTTGTAAAGTCCTCTGGGGTCTCTCTGGATACAGGTTTGCAGACTGCAACGAACAAAAACCTCAAAAAATCTTCCTTCCGGTATCAAGGCTTTGACTTGATCTCTCTGGCATCTTAGCGGGGAGACAAAGGTACATAAGACAACAGAGCCGTGCTCGTAAAAAACTCTGGCAACCTCACCCGCCCTTCTGATATTCTCTATTCGATCCTGATCTGAAAAGCTGAGGTCCTTACACAGCCCATGATGGAGTTTATCCCAGTCCAATAATGCTGTATGGATTCCCGTGCTGAAGAGAATGCGTTCAAGGCTTTTGGCTATTGTTGATTTGCCTGCCCCTGACAAACCGGTAAACCAGATAACCGCAGTTTTATGTTTATATCTCTCTTCTCTCTCTTTAAGAGATACCGGTTCTCTTTCTATCTCGACTTTGACAGGCAGTTCCTCTTCTATGTCCGTTTTTCCTTCAGCATGGATAGTCTCTTCGATGCTTCGAACAGCGCCACGAATCATTCCGGCTCCAACAGTGAAATTAGTATCAGGGTCTATTATTATAAAACTACCGGTTTCCCGGTTCTTATTATATTGATCTAACATTATTGGTTGGGTAAGTTTTATCTCAGCGCGTCCAATTTCATTCAGCAGCAAAGTGTTAACATCGGTGCGATGCGGAGTTGTTATTAGCTCACAGAAAAGATTATGTTCTGTCGCGTCTGTACGGTGTAAGGTGTTTACGTCAAACATGTAAATTAACTTAGTGATACTGGCATTAACCGTTCTTGTGGTGTGCTTTATGAAATAATTTTTGCCAATCTCAAGCGGGTCGTTCCCCATCCAGCATAAAATGACATCGATATTATTTTCGACTTGAGGAAGGTTATGTCGTCGAACAATCATATCCCCACGACTGATATCTATTTCGTCTTCAAGTGTTATAACTACAGATTGTGGAGCGCGTGCTTCTTCAAGGTCTCCGTCCATTGTTGTGATAGTTTTAACTTTAGAAATCAGTCCTGATGGCAACACAACGATTTCTTCCCCCGGGCTAACTGTACCCGCGACAACCCTTCCCGCATAACCTCTAAAATTAAGATCAGGACGTATAACATATTGGACAGGGAATCTGAAGTCTCGAATATTAAGGTCGGAACCTATGTGGACATTTTCAAGCATATGCAACACTGTGGGGCCGTCATACCAGGGAGTTTTCTCGCTTTTGACAACTACATTGTCTCCTTTAAGTGCCGAAACCGGAACGTAAGTAATATCTTTAATATCAAGTTTACGGGAATACTCATCATACTCTTCAACTATTGAATCGTACACCTCTTGAGAATAATCTACCAGATCAATTTTGTTGACAGCAACTATCATATGAGATACCTGTAAAAGGCTTGCGATGAAACCATGTCGCCTTGATTGCTCGAGGACACCTCTTCGCGCATCAATAAGGATAATGGCAAGATTGGCAGTAGAAGCGCCGGTAACCATATTTCGCGTATACTGGACATGTCCGGGTGTATCAGCAATAATAAATTTCCGCTTAGGAGTCTGGAAATAACGGTAGGCCACATCTATAGTTATTCCCTGTTCCCTTTCAGCAGCAAGTCCGTCTGTTAATAGCGATAAATCAATTTCCTCTTCACCTTTGCGTTTCGCTACTTTTCTGACAGCTTCAAGTTGGTCATCGTATACGTTTTTAGTGTCCATGAGAAGCCTGCCTATAAGCGTAGATTTTCCGTCATCTACACTTCCTACAGTAGTGAATCTTAGCAAGTTCGCATGATCTGAGGATGTATGTGAATCCATAATTTAGAAATACCCTTCCTTCTTCTTATCTTCCATAGAACTGTCGGAAGTCATATCGATAACCCGATTTTCCCTCTCAGATTTGCTGGCTTTTTCAACTTCTTTGATTATGTCATCAATTGTCCTGGCCTCTGACCGAACAGCTCCTGTACATGGGCTGCAGCCCAGACTCCTGAACCTGCACATTATTTTTTCCACCTTTTCGCCAGACCTGAGCTTGACCATATCATCATATGGAATTAATACACCGCCTCTGTCAACAACTTCTCTCTCCTGTGCGTAGTATATAGGGACAATGGGTATCTCCTCATTTCTTAAATAGTACCAGACATCCATCTCCGTCCAGTTACTCAAGGGAAACACCCGGATTGATTCTTTCTCATTAATACGGCAATTATATAGATTCCAGAGTTCAGGTCTCTGATATTTGGGATCCCACTGCCCGAATTCATCTCTGAAAGAGAATATACGTTCCTTTGCTCTAGATTTTTCCTCATCTCTGCGTGCTCCGCCAAAGGCCGCATCAAACTTATGTCTCTTTATAGAACCGAGCAACCCTTGTGTCTTCAATTTAGCACAGCATTTATCCACTCCATTCTTTTGAGGATGTGTGCCTTCACTGATCGCTACCTCATTTTTTTCAATAATGAGCCGGCACCCAATCTCCTTAACAAACCAATCTCGAAATTCGATCATCTCCGTAAATTTATATCCGGTATCAATATGCATGAGGGGAAATGGAATTTTTCCGGGATAAAAGGCTTTTTGGGCAAGACGTACCATTACGCTGGAATCTTTCCCGATGGAATAGAGCATGACGGGATTTTTAAACTCAGCAGCCACTTCACGAATAATATGGATTGACTCTGATTCGAGTTGTTTTAAATAGGAAATATTGGCGTCTTTCAAAAGACTCCTCCAAGACTATCAGGATTCAATAGCTTCTTTACTCAATTATTCTATAATATAAATATTTTATAATTATAGCCAACTGAAAAATATATATACCCGTAACAGGTGTTGTTACATTTTCAACAAACTATATCGTTTTATCAATAACACGGAGATTCAACAGGCAAAGACCTGAACTCGGAAAGTTTTACCCATAATATGAGAAATAAACAGGAAAACCGAATCTAAGTGTTTCGGTTTTCTATTATGGGTAAGCAAGGGGAGGGGTTTAACAATGATGACAATTACTGGAATAGAAATATCATGCAAAATCTTAATCTTCCTGCCCACGTATCACTTTATTCGAACGCCTTTTTCCATAAGC
>JANLHC010000267.1 GCA_024654465.1 Candidatus Scalindua sp. | reverse complement strand
CGCATCATTTTAGCAAATACACTGACCTCATATTCCAGACCTTTTGTAATATCATTCTCTACTGCAAAGTTGACACATTTTTTCATTTCTATGAGAACTCTAGTGTCTCTCTCTAGCAACACCTTTGCCATCACTATGGCTTGGCTTAAAAGCTCATTGTGTGGAACAACCTGATTGACTAAACCCCATTCCAATGCGGTTTTTGCGCGGATCATCTTGCCAAGAAACAGCATCTCTTTTGCGCGAGCATGACCAATTAGTCGTGGTAAACGTTGTGTTGTGCCCAGTGCCGGAATAATACCGAGTTCCGGTTTGGCTTCCGGCAAATTGAAAAATGCACGTTCTGACGCGATACGCAGATCACATAGCATTGCAAGTTCAATTCCTGCTCCTATCGCAATGCCATTAATTGCGGCAATAACCGGTTTCTGGCAATTTTCCATTTCAACAAGCATCTCGTAGGAACGATGGAATCGTTCGTAGTCTTTCTTTGCTACCAGATCTGAAATCCAGGATCCAAATAACTCTTCGCGGTCCACACCGTCGCAAAATACTCCTCTCAACTTACTGGCAATAATAATGGCGCCAACCTTCTCATCACTTTCGTACTGGTCCATCTTCTCATATATAGCGTCCAGTAGCCAGGAACCCAGAGAGTTTCGACCAGGTTTGTTCAGGTAAATAATTCCAATTGTCTTGCCATTATCAGCTTCTATCTCTTCAAATTCCAGATAGTCATAACCGGAGTTGTCACCACGATTCATTCGAATATCTTTCATAACGTTAAATCTTCAATCCTACTTCAAACCCTTCGTGAATTGCTTCGAGTGCTGTTCTTACTTCTACACAGTCACCTATTTTATATAATTCGTCAATCTTACCGTTTAATTTTCCGGTAAGGTCCTGATTGGATTTATATCCTGCGGCGATGATAACCGTATCCGCAAAAATCTTAGTATCTTTATTATCCTTTTCAAACGTCACGCAGACTTTATTCTTTTCTTCTTTTAATTTAGATTTAGCTGATATATTTTTTATTTTGATCCCCGTTATACTGTTGATGCCGGCATCCTGTACCTGTTTCAAGATAACCCATCTTGTTGAGATACCGAATTTTCCTCCTATTTTATTTCTCATCTCCAGGATAGTAATGTTTCGTTTTCCCTTTGAAGTAAGTTCGACAGCTTCATCCCCGTTAATAACTTTATTCTTTAAAAGAAAGCAGGCAACTTCCGGCTCCATTGCCCCCATCTTTGCTGTGTGAAGGGCGATTTCGCAACCGATAGTGCCTCCGCCAATAATTACGACGTCTTTGCCTACCTTTACCTTATTATCAAATACGTCTTCGGCCACAACAACATTTTTTCCTTTAATACCAGAAATCTTTGGAATAAGAGGGCTTCCCCCTGTAGCCACGATTACGACGTCCGGCTTTAATTTCTTTATTGTAGTAGTGTCGACTTTTTTGCAAAGCTGTATTTTTACATTTAACTTCCTTATCTGATTTTCCAGGAATGTTATAACATTTTCTATCTCTTCTCTTCCCGGAGGAATATAAGCATATCTTAATTGACCACCAAGTGCATCTGTTTTTTCAAACAAATGTACATCATGTCCTCTTAATGCAGCGACCCTTGCAGCCTCCATGCCTCCCGGTCCTCCGCCAATAACCATTACCTTCTTCTTCTTTTTAGCCTTTCTGATCTTAAATTCACTCTCTCTGCCAGCTCTGACATTGTATAAACAACTGACAGATTTGAAACTAAGTAATGAATCAAAACATCCTTGATTACAGGCGATACATTTTCTGATATCATCGAATTGTCTCTTTTTATACTTATTTGGTAATTCCGGATCTGCTATTAATGGTCTTCCAATCGAAACAATGTCTGA
>JANLHC010000266.1 GCA_024654465.1 Candidatus Scalindua sp. | reverse complement strand
TTTCTGCCTCTATTTGGGGCCATAATTCTTCTCTTCATAAATGGAGAAAAGCAGGAGAGGATTAAGCGTGTGGCTCTTGCTATCGCCATTATTGATTTTATAATCTCATTACCCCTGTTCTTCTTATTCAAATTAGATACTTCTGAATTCCAATTTGTACAAAATGTTCCATGGATAAAGGAGTTTGGAATAAATTATCATATAGGTATCGATGGCATAAGTCTCTTCCTTTTTCTGCTTACAAGTTTCCTTTCGCTCATCTGCATACTGGCATCATGGAACATAAAGGACAGGATCAAAGAGTATATGATTGCGATGCTCATCTTACAGACGGGGATGCTGGGAGTGTTTATCTCTCTTGACCTCTTCCTTTTTTACATGTTCTGGGAGCTCATGCTGATCCCGATGTACCTGATAATTGGAGTCTGGGGAGGCCCCAGAAGGATATATGCCACAATAAAGTTCTTCGTATATACAATGGCAGGAAGTGTATTGATGCTGATTGCCATAATATTTCTCTATTTTATGCATTACAACGCAACGGGCGAATACACATTTGACCTGTTGAAGATATACAGTCTTGACATTCCCCTTGGAGCTCAATTCTGGCTCTTCCTTGCATTCTTTTTTGCATTCGCGATAAAGGTGCCAATGTTTCCGTTTCATACCTGGTTGCCGGATGCTCATGTGGAAGCCCCAACGGCCGGCAGTGTTATACTGGCAGGGGTGATGTTGAAAATGGGAACTTACGGCTTTGTGCGTTTCAGTCTACCGCTGTTTCCTTACGCCAGCCATCAATTTGTACCTCTGATTACATGGCTGGCTGTCACGGGCATCATTTACGGAGCGCTAGTCGCAATGGTACAGGAAGATCTTAAGAAGCTGGTTGCATATTCAAGTGTCAGTCATCTTGGTTTTGTAATACTCGGCATCTTTGTGTTTAATGTCCAGGGAATGGAGGGAGGAATCCTTCAGATGATAAACCACGGCTTGAGTACCGGTGCGTTATTCCTGATTGTTGGAATGCTATATGAAAGAAGGCACACAAGGATGATTGCTGATTATGGAGGCGTGACGAAGAAGATGCCGATACTTGCGGTGTTCTTTATGGTAATGACCTTATCTTCTATCGGACTGCCTGGCTTGAATGGATTTGTAGGTGAATTCCTGGTATTGCTGGGAACATTTAAGTCTAACGTATTAATTGCCGTAATTGCTACGTCCGGCGTTATTCTTTCAGCATGCTACATGCTCTGGATGTTTCAGAGAGTTATGTTTAATAAAATTACAAACCCGGAAAATAATAAACTCAAGGATATTAACAAACGAGAAGTAGCACTGTTGTTGCCGATAACGATGCTTATCTTCTGGATTGGTATCTACCCTAAACCCATATTGTCCCGGATGGATGTATCCGTAAACCACCTCTTAACGCAGGTGGATGATAAATATAAGATGTCGTTGAATAGGCTTGGAAAAAGTGATGATGTGCTTGCGGCCGGTGAAAGTAATAGTGTAGACTACATAGAAAGTGAAGGACGGATGGACGAAACTTCACATAACCCTGTAAAGAGATTGATTAAATTATGGAAATAGTTATTCCACCATTTGATTTAAAGAGTATAGCGCCTATCGTGAGTGTCTCCATTGCGGCGATATTAATACTACTTATTGATGTATTCTGCAGGAAGACATTCAAGAATAGGCTGGGATACATAAGTTTTCTCGCAGTTATTGCTACGGGAGTCATCGCCTATTCTCAAATAGGACAAAACGTCTACTCATTCAGTAACATGTTTGTCGTAGACAACTATTCGGTGTTCTTCAATCTGGTATTCCTGTTCAGTACGGCTCTCGTAATTCTTATGTCCGATAATTTTATAAAACAGGAAGGTGTGAACTATGGTGAATACTACACACTGATACTGTTTGCTACTGTGGGCATGATGTTGATGGCAGGTGGTGCGGACTTGCTTACGATTTTCCTCGGACTTGAGATAATGTCAATTTCGCTTTATGTGCTGGCTGGCTTCACGAGAGATAAGGTGCGTTCAAATGAGGCGTCTCTGAAATACTTTCTGCTTGGCGCGTTTGTAACAGGTTTCCTGCTTTATGGTATCGCCTTACTATACGGAGCAACCGGTACAACCAACTTAAAGGGGATTGCTGCGTTTATTGCTGAAAATTCAGGACTTTCAAACACAATGATTGTTGCGGGTGCCTCTCTGCTTATTATCGGTTTTGGATTTAAGATTGCATGCGTACCTTTCCATAAATGGTCGCCTGACGTCTATGAAGGATCTCCGACACCGGTTACTGCTTTTATGTCAATAGGGCCGAAGGCAGCCGCCTTTGCCGTTTTCCTGAGAGTTTTCCTCGTGGCTCTGCCCGGCTTGGAACCGAAGTGGTCAATCGTGTTGTGGGTCCTGGCCGTCCTTACAATGACAGTCGGAAATCTTGTGGCCATTTCACAGACAAACATAAAAAGGATGCTGGCATATTCAAGTATTGCGCACGCGGGATACGCGCTTGTTGCCATTATAGTAGGAGGTGAATTTGGGATAGCAAGTCTTCTATTCTATATGCTGGCATACACATTTATGAATCTGGGCGCGTTTGCGGTAGTTATCGTACTTGGCAAAAAAGGAGAGGAGAATGCTAATATTGAAGACCTCAGCGGCCTCGGCTATAAACATCCTTTGTTGGCAGTAGCGATGTGCATATTTATGTTTTCACTGGCAGGCGTTCCACCATTGGTAGGTTTTATCGGAAAATTCTACATCTTCAGCGCTGCTATCAAATCCGGATTTATCATACTGGCGATTATTGGTATGATTAACAGCGTAATATCTGTTTACTACTA
>JANLHC010000259.1 GCA_024654465.1 Candidatus Scalindua sp. | reverse complement strand
CAATTGGCGAGGATAGTTTTCGAAATCATCATTATTATCAAACTGCGTAGGGTTTAAGTAGATACTGACAACAAGCTCATCATTCTCTTCCCTCGCTCTGCGCATCAGGCTTAAATGGCCGTTATGAAGTGCTCCCATCGTAGGCACAAACCCGATGGATCTTTTCCTGTCCTTGACAGAAACTACCCTTGTCCGCATCTCATCAATCTTTGTTATAACTTCCATTTAATGATATCAGCTTTTCCCCAAACAACTTTGCTTCTCTCAAGCCGAAAATCAATGTTAACAATAACATATTTTTTTGTCAAGTTAAGGGTTAAGAAAAAATTCTTCCCGGATCCTATAATAGCCCCCGTTCAAAATTCCCTATTGTTGAGTTTCTCACTTTCTTCTCACTTTTAATTCCGGATAGTAAGTCACTAATCGTTTCCGGGGTGTAATCCTTATAGCATAAATCAACCCGGTAATCCCTGTGCCCGGCCTCAAGAAATGGCTTAATAAGGTGGTTAATTGAGAAAGACCTTTCATTGATAATCACTGTCCTGCATGCCTCATTTATGGCGATAAACCGGTCACCGTGCTCGTTTGTAAGGGCCATCTTTTCGAAGCCGCATCGGTCGATCCCGGGACACGCACTTTTCATATTTGCCCATACACACGCCTCTGAGGTAAAGAGCGGTGTATCCTGATAAAGAATCAGGTCTGTATTGCCAGAAAGCAAAGTCTTCAGATTTTCCATTCCGTCCTCAGGAGACAGGGTATTTCGTTGAAATCCCAATTCACGTAGTTTTATTACGGAAAGCGGATTCAGAGAGTATAACGGATAATCAGCATACAGGATGACGTCTGCATCACCAAACAAATCCATGGCCCACAGGTTGGAGATTTGAAACTGTCTGAAACCCCTTTTTATCAATGCATTAACAGATTCTTTAAAATAATTATATGTCTCAAACCCGTTCCCTATATCCCGCATTATTACCGGTAATGAGAATACGGTCTTGTCCCTTTCCTTCAGTAATGTATCGACAATGTCATCGTTTTTCTGTAAGTAAGAGATAGTTTTATCTGTTAACACAATATAAAGTTTGTAAATTTTTTCTCTAAGGACAAAGTCCAGACAATTTAGCCTGTCAATCTTCAGAGATAACCGGACTTCGTCTTCAGAGATACCATGATATAAGTGCTTTTCCTCGCTTATCAAATTACCGTATTTAGTAAATTCCTCCTTTAACCATCTCTTTACCTCATCACACTTGAGCACCCTATTATTCTGCCATGCTGCTGATAACCCATTAAAATATTCCCGCCTGATATTATTTAACACGCTTAAAGGGACAAATAATCCTTCTGATATGCCGACACTTATAATCGCCGGCTCAAATGGTGTTTCCCCCAGACGTGAAAAACAATTTTTTAAATCTTCCTCATTTGTTATCCGGTTAATACTTTTTTCAAGATTCAGGGGATAATCCTTTTTAAAGATGAATTGCATTACCTTCCCGCTTACAGCAATACTATCAGTCTCTATTCTAACTTCCAGATTTACCGGTACCTTAGTAGATGTAAGTTTTTTGGGAATCTTTTGAGCAAATGTTTCTTTGGTTTTTTGGGAAGAGACAATGTAGAGCTTTGCACCACGCTTAATTTTCTGTTCGGAATTGATAACCGCAGTATCACCTGCCTCAACACTAAATACCCTTTTTCCGTTTACCTTAATAGTCTTTACATGTAGCAGTGCGGGTTTTGCTGAGACATTTTCAAAAACCTGCAATAAATCTCTTACGCCAATACCGGCCTCTGCCCTTATCACTATATGATTCTCGTCCGACCTTATTACCTCTCCCGCATAAAGCCCAATATTTGCGGGATAAGACGGGTTAACTATATCGGTGGCCTTGATCTGCCGAATATCAGAATCATTTTTAACCGACAGATTGTTATTCCCCATTACGTATGCTGATGTCGTCTCACGGCTGAACACTGTTTTTATGCGATTGGCAATTTCATCCTGATCTGACAGCTCACCATCAATAGCCTTTCGATAGGCATCTGTAACAACAGCTACGTATTCAGGCGACTTCATACGTCCCTCGATCTTTAATGAATCAACTCCGGCATCTACTAAGTCACTTATCCCGGAAAGTGTAAGCAGATCTTTCATGGAAAAAAGGTATCCCCCTTCACCTGATTGGGAATGGTAAGGCTTCCTGCAGGGTTGCGCACACTTTCCTCGATTTCCACTTCTGCCCCCTATCATGCTGCTAAAGAAACATAGCCCTGAATAGGAGTAGCATAAAGCCCCGTGAATAAATGTTTCTATTTCTATTGAGATGTTTTCCGCAATATTTTTGATTTCAGCAGAGGACAATTCTCTTGCCAGAACAACCCGTTTAAATCCAAGCTGCTCCAGTTGCTTAACCCCGGCAAGGTTGTGGATAGCCATTTGTGTGCTGGCATGAATATTAAATCCGGGGAATTGGGATTGAATTAAATAGAGAAGTCCCAGGTCCTGGATGATTATGGAGTCAGGCTGCATCTCTTCCAGTGCTATTAAGAGGTCGACAGCCCTTTCCAATTCTAAAGTTTTAACGAGCGTATTGAGAGCGATATAGACCTTAATTGATTTCCTGCGGGCATAGGCGATGGCTTTGCTGGCGTCGTCCAGGGAGAAGTTCTGTGCGCTTGCACGGGCGCTGAAATCCTTTAATCCAAAATAGACAGCATCAGCTCCGTTGTCAACGGCAGCGAAGAAGCTCTCCATATTACCGGCCGGTGAGAGCAGCTCCGGCTTCCTGTTTTGTGAATAAGGGATAGGCATGGGAATATATTACAAGTAAAGAATCCACCTGCAAAGCAGATGGCTTTGGGTTTACCCCTATAAGGGGATAAGATTATCATTCAAGCATAGTTATAGAAGCTGTTTTATTTTGCTTCCTAAGTGGTTTCCCACCTCCTGTTTTGCGTGTTTTGTGACGCTTTCCGTCTTTATACCTTTGCAGGCGGAGCTGACCGCATGCGGCATCTACATCATCACCCTTCTTCTTCCGGAGGGTTACAACCATACCGTTTCTTTCCAGTATATTACAGAACATTTCAACCGTTTTCCTGTCAGGGGGTCTCAGTTCACATTCCTCTATGGGATTAAGGGGTAGTATATTGATAATGCATCGGATGCCCTTGAGCAGCCTGACCAGTGCAGTTGCGTCCTGTAAGGAAGAATTGATTCCCTCTATCAGCGTATATTCAAAACTGATATCTCTGTGAGTGGCCATAAAGTATTCCCTGACGGTGGCAAGAATATTTCTTATACTATTTTTCTTGTTAGACGGTATTATGCCTGACCTGGTTGAATCATCAGAAGCGTGCAAGGATATCGCGAGATTGATCTTGAGTCGCTCACGGGCAAGCCGGCGTATTCCGGTTACAATACCGACCGTTGATACCGTGATACGCCGCATACTTATTCCCAGTCCCCAGTCGGCATTCATAATCTTTAGAGACTTGATGACGTTGTCGTAGTTGGCAAGCGGCTCCCCAATTCCCATGAAGACAATATTGGTCAGGGACTCATTTTGATGGAGATGGTTTTTGATATGAAGTATTTGTTCAATGATCTCTCCTGTATCAAGGTTCCGTTCCAGACCAAGTTGTCCGCTTGCGCAGAAGCTGCAGGCCATGGCACAGCCAACCTGTGTTGACACACACGCTGTGACCTTTCTGCGGTTCCTTAACAGTACACTCTCAATGATATTTCCATCAAATAAACGTATCGCTAATTTCTCTGTCCCATCGATGGTTTTTGTGACGGTATCTACTTCAGTCTGGAAGAGCAGATATTTCTTTTCCAGCTCCTCTCGTAATCTTCCCGGCAGGTTGCGCATCTGTTCAAAAGAAGTTGCACCCTTATTGTAAATCCATAAGAGTATTTGCTTTGCCCTGTAGACAGGTTCTCCGATAGACTTACAAAGTTTCTGTATATCTTCCAGAGACATTCCCGTAAACGACGTCAAGTGTCTGTCCTTCATAATACTTAATGTGATAAAATTATTCAGTTACATAATAAATAACTCATCATTATTGTCAATAGCCGTTATAAAACCAGTATCTATAGAATTTTGGGATATCTATATTTGTTTTTAACTTGAGATATACTTAAATTTGCTATTATAATACCACTTATTAAAAACAAATCAGGAATAAAATCAGACTACTCTCGAAACTGAATCATTACCCTTAAAAGTTAAATCAGCGTAATTGTAAATATATCATAAGAATTGACAGATTTAGTTATCAATTAAAATTTATAATCAGGAGAAGAACATTGAAGTTATTTATTATTTCCATAACAATTTCTCTGGCTTTGATCGGATGTGTTAACGCAAAGCCAGAAACCATCATTTCTGAAAAGAAACCTGCAGTCAGTAAAAAACAGGCTGAAGTTACTATTTTTGAGGGTGAAAAACATTTTAGAAACATCAAACAACTTACTTTCGGCGGAGAGAATGCTGAGGCCTATTTCTCTTACAATGCAGATAAGCTCATATTCCAGTCAAAACGTGATGATCTGCAGTGCGATGCAATCTTTACCATGGACGTAGATGGCAGCAATGTAAAAATGCTGTCATCGGGTAAAGGCACTACTACCTGTTCTTATATTGCCCCCGACTATAAATCGATAATTTATGCATCTACTCATCTTGGTGGTGAAGAATGTCCTCCCAAACCGGATATGTCGAATGGTTATGTCTGGGCGTTATATAAAAGCTTTGATATTTTCAAGGCTGACCCTGACGGTTCCAATCTTAGACGTTTAACTGACACTCCGGGATATGATGCCGAGGGGGTCTATTCGCCCAAAGGAGACAGGATAATTTTTACGTCAGTCCGTACCGGTGATCTGGAACTGTTCCTGATGGACCCTGATGGTTCTAACGTGGAACAACTTACCGATACCGCCGGCTACGATGGCGGCGCTTTCTTTTCTCTCGACGGAGAGTGGATATGCTGGCGTGCGTCAAGGCCGCAAGGTGAAGAACTTACCGATTATGTGGCTCTTCTCAAAAACGGTTTAATCCGACCAAGCAAACTTGAAATATATATTATGAGTTTGAAAGACCGCAAACCGATCCAGTTAACTAATAACGGTGCTGCGAACTTTGGCCCATATTTCCATCCGAACGGTGAGAAAGTGATCTTTGTGTCCAACATGGATGACCCTCAACATCGAAACTTTGAGATGTATATGGTTGATATAAAAACCAAAAAAATCGAACGTATTTCATATAACCCGACATTCGACGGTTTCCCTATGTTCAGTCATGACGGAAAGAAATTGGTCTTTGC
>JANLHC010000257.1 GCA_024654465.1 Candidatus Scalindua sp. | reverse complement strand
GCCAAGATTGTAGATTACTACAGTTTTAAAATGCCATTACAATATGATAGCATTATAAGTGAGCACAAAAGTGTAAGAAACGATGCCGGACTTTTTGATATTTCACATATGGGAGAAATAGTTATAGACGGCAAAGGGGCAACTGAATTAGTCCAGAAGATTATAACCAATGACGTAAGTAACCTGCCAGATTATAAAGCAGTGTACTCCCCTATCTGCGATGAAGAAGGTGGTACTATTGATGATATAGTAGTGTATAAATATAATCCTGAAAAATATATGCTCGTAGTAAATTGCTCAACTACCAAAAGAGACTTTAAGTGGATAAACAAACACAAAACAGAAGACACAAATATAAATAATGTAAGTGATCAAATCTCCCTCCTGGCGGTTCAAGGACCAAAATCTGAAGAGATAATGCGACTTGTCTTCGGCGAGAAAAGCACCTCACTCTCACGTTTCCAGTTTACAGAGATAACTGAAAACAAAATGAAACCAACCGTATCCAGAACCGGTTACACAGGGGAAGATGGATTTGAGATATTTGTCGACAATTCACATTGCGTAGAATTATGGAACATATTACTTAAAAAAGGAAAAGAGATGGGGCTGAAACCTGCAGGTCTTGGAGCAAGAGATACATTGAGATTAGAGGCCGGTTACCTGCTCTTTGGTAACGAGATTGATGATTTCACAACACCTATGGAAGCAGGCATAGGCTGGACAGTAAAATTTGACAAACCAGACTTTATAGGAAAAGATGCGTTAATAAGATCAAATAAAAATGGATCAAAGAGAGCGCTTATTGCGTTCAAGATGCTTGATAAGGGAATTCCCAGAACGGATAGTGAAATAGTCTATCGTGACAATGTTATAGGCAAGGTGACAAGTGGCACTTTCAGCCCTACCCTGGGAATAGGCATAGGCCTTGGCTATGTTCTCAAACATATTGCAGAACGTAAGAGCCCGATCAGTATAAGGATCAGGGAAACCGATTTTCCTGCTAAAATTGTAAATACTCCTTTTATCACTAAAAACAGGAAAAAATGACTAAAATTATGAGTAATAAAGAATACAACTTCAGCGAAATAGAGAAAAAATGGCAGGACTTCTGGGAAGGAAGTGGCCTATTCAGGGTAGATGAGGAGTGTGACAAGAATAAGTTTTACTGTCTCGTTATGTTCCCATATCCATCCGGTACACTTCACGTCGGTCACGGAAGGAACTATATCATAGGGGATGTTGTCTCCCGCTACAAGATTATGAAAGGCTTCAGGGTGCTCTCACCAATTGGATGGGACGCCTTCGGCCTACCGGCTGAAAATGCTGCAATTGCTAACAGTATCCATCCCTCCATTCACACAAAGAACAACATCAAAAAGATGAAAGCACAACTCGAAAGATGGGGTGTAGGTTACGATTGGGACAGGGAAGTTACATCCTGTGAACCTGAATATTATAAATGGACACAATGGATATTCCTTAAACTGTTCGAGCGCAATCTGGCATATAAAAAGAAAGCCGCAGTAAACTGGTGCCCTTCCTGTGCAACAGTACTGGCAAATGAACAGGTCGTTGATGACCTCTGTGAAAGATGTGATACAAAGGTCAAACAACGGGATCTTGAACAATGGTTTTTCAGGATCAGTGATTATGCACAGAGGCTGCTGGATGACCTTGAAACACTCAATGGATGGCCGGAAAGAGTAAAGACAATGCAGGCAAACTGGATTGGCAGAAGCGAAGGCGCAAAGATTGATTTTAAATTAGAAGGAACCGATGAGACGATTCCATGCTTCACCACAAGACCGGATACTATCTTCGGAGTTACATTTATGTCTTTAGCTCCTGAACACCCCATAATTA
>JANLHC010000025.1 GCA_024654465.1 Candidatus Scalindua sp. | reverse complement strand
TGGACTATATCGTACTGTTCCATTGCTTTTTCACGTAGCCCTACTTTTATATATGCCTGCCCAAGATTATTATGTGCGCTGATATAACCCGGTTTCAGTTCAACTGCTTTCATAAAATGATTAATTGCTAAACTGTATTTACCCTGTTTGAAATAAACATAACCGAGATTGTTGTATGCTTCCGTAAAGCCAGGCTCAAGTTTAGTGGCCATATTATATTCAGCAATGGCATCGTCAAACTCCTCCATCTTGAAATAGAGATTGCCCAGATTCAGATGCGATTCCGGGATACCGGGATTAAGCCCTAATGCCATTTTGTACTCCTCCATCGCCTCGTCGAACATATTATTTGTTTCATATGCGGCACCCAGATTTGTATGTGCCTCTAACCAATCGGGTTTGATTTCCAATCCTCTCTTGAATGACTCAATTGCAAGGTCGAATTCCCCTTTCTGAGTATACACACAACCCAGATTAAAATGTGATTTCTCGAAGTTTGGAAAAACGCTTATAGATCTCTTATATTCTTCGATGGCTTCATCAAACTTCCCCTGTTTCCAATGCATAGTACCTATATCGTAATGTTCTTCAGCGTCTCTCAGCTTACCACTGCAACCGGAATTCATTGTAATAAACAGAAGCGATAATATTGAAATGCCTAGAAGTGTAAATAAATTTCTTTTCATTTTTTTTATTCCCATAATTGTGTGCTGAAATATCTGCTGCCGGTATCAGGAAAAAGGGTGACGATAACACCTTCATCTATTTCCCCGGCCAACTCTAGAGCACCTTTCATAAATGCGCCGGATGACTGCCCGACAAAGAGAGCCATTTCTCTGGCCAGAGTACAACACGTGTCCTTTGCCTCCTCAGAGGTTACATGAAATACATTATCTTCGATAAAGTCATCACGATAAATCTTTGGTTTTATATATTCTGCACCCATGGGCTTCAGCCCCTCAATCCCTGGAAAGTCCTCAGGCTTGATAACATAAATCTTTATGTCCTGGTTGTATTCCTTCAGCCTTCTCCCGACACCCATCACGGTGCCGCCTGTACCAACGCCACAAATAAAGTGTGTGACCTTACCATCAGTTTGTTCCAGGATCTCTTTACCAGTCGTTTCATAATGGGCAATTGGATTATTCTCGTTTGCGTATTGATCCGGCATAAAATATTTATCGGGATTTTCTGCCAGCATCTCATGTGCTTTTCTTATAGCTTCATCATATCCCTTTATAGGATCAGTCGTGATAATTGTTGCCCCGTAAGCCCTGATGGTTTGCATTCTTTCTTTGCTGGCATTGCCGGGTATAACCAAATCCACTTCATATCCCAACGCGGCACCTATCATTGAGTATGCTACTCCCGCGTTTCCCGAGGTAGAGTCCAGGATTGCCTTGCCGTGAGTAAGTTCTCCGGTCTTTATTGCCTCTTTTATCATCCTCAACACCGGACGGTCTTTTACCGACCCTCCCGGATTAAAATATTCGAGCTTAGCGTATATCTGAATTTTATCAGATATATACTGAGGAGTTTTGATCCTTACTAAAGGAGTATTTCCGACATACCTCAATACGGTGCTTTCTACCTTTTCATCAATATCAAGACTTTCGATTTCACCACTCATCTTTTACGTTTTTTTCTTGTAATAAATATGTTAAATGACATGAGGTTTTTCCCTTAGTGGTTATTGCAAACCGACTTAAACACCATGAACTCCAGGAATTTTGAATCTTTTATTATAGTAATGATTGTGAATATGTCAATTAAAGTTACCATATCAGGTGAATAAGATGTTAAAATATTTTATTTCCAGGAAAGAATATAGCGCTTGTTTCACAAATAGCTAAGTATTCAGACGTTTTGTACATTGATTTCAAAGGTATTCATTATTATAATTTTTCGTAATATATTTGAAATCCAGTAAAAAACATGGAAGATAGTATTTGGCGAAAAAAAAGTATGACGGTACTAGTCAAGTCGCTGTCGTGACAAAATACTTTACATCTAGTTAAAATTGTGAAATTAATATTTGGAAAGGCATTATGAAAAATAATTCTATCTTTATTTCCCACGGTATGAAATATGAGGGACTTGTAGTAACTCTGCGTGAGGCTATTGAGAACCAGGGTCTGAATACCCGTGTTGTTCCGGAAGAAGTTGCGCCAGGTGATGAATTGGAAGCAAATATAAAAGTGGAGATTGAACAGGCAGGTGCATTCATTGCTGTCATTGGGCCTGACACGATAAACTCTTCGCAGGTAGTGAAAGAAATAAAATATGCTCTGGAAGTTAACGAAAAAGAAGCAGATGATGATTACAAAGTGATTCCATTACTGTTGGCAGGTGTCAAGTCTGCAGAGTTTAATACTCATTTTGCAAATAAATCGGTTGAGACGCCGATTCAGATCGGGCCCGGAGGTATAAATGCGACCACATCTCAAATAGTTGCGGTGCTGAATAAAAGTCTTTCTGATAAGCGACAAAGCACTCTCTTCGCCGGTATAGAAAATTCCTTACGGCGACTGTCACCGGGTATTCGTGAGAAAATTAAGCCACTGGGTGTATTTCAGGGAGGCGGTAGTATTTCAAATATCGCAAATGTTTTACAGCTTAATGATACTGAGAGGGATTTACTGGTTAGTGAATTACGTGAAATTAACCTGGCGAAACCAATGCCTTACGGTTTCCTGCACTTCCATCCCTCACTGTGCCCTTTCCTCAAGAATGAGTTGGATGAAACCACTCTCGATAGAAGCAGGGGCAGATGGTCAGAATGCCTGCGACAATTAAGTGAATTTCTGTATAAGCAACAATCTGCAGATTCAAAACTTGCAGATGAGCTGACACTGATGGAACTTCCTAATCTAATCGAATCCATGGAATATGTACAGGCGCAGAAAGTACCTGAAGTAACTCTAGATAGGGCTACATTACTTGAACAATTGATTGCGCATCTGGACAAGCCGGATATTCTGGCAAAAGTAAAGGTGATCCAGGAAGAGGAGAAGAAGAAGTCTTCAGAATGGAACCCTACAAGATTTGAAACATTGAGATTGCAGGTTGAAAAATATCTGGAGATGGGAAACCTTCCTCAAGCTTTAAGCGTCGCACAGGTACTGCTTGATAAATGCTTAAAAGCCGGTGACCAAAGTTATGAGGGCGCAGACCACGACACGGCAGAAGCATACGTACTGCTTGGACGGGTACTGAGAATGGGAGGCGCTTCTGACAATGCGCTTCAAGCAATTAATGAAGCACTCAAACGCTTTGAACTGATTGCCGGCCGGAAAGACTCTGAGGCTGCCGGAATAATGGCATCTGCGACACTCGCCAAAAAAGGAGAGTGCCTTCTTGATCTTGATCGTCTAGATGAATCAGCTGCCGCTTTTGAAGAGTGCATACGTATAGCTGTAAAATTCAATAGTAAGAAACATGCAGCCATAGGAAAAGGACAACTAGGAACTGTACGTTTGTCTCAGGAACGATACGAAGACGCGATTAAGGCCCACGATGAAGCACGGGAGATATTTGAGGATCTTGATGATTTGAATATGGTTGCAGTCGCCTATCAGCAGATGGGTGCGGTACATGAGGAGATCGGTCAATTTGAAGAAGCGGAACAGTCGTTTCAAAAATCTCTTGCCATTTCTGAAGAGCAAAAGAATCTTCTGGATCAAGCCAAGAACATGGGAAGACTCGGAAGTTTTTACGCGAAAGTAGGACGTACAGATGAAGCAGTAACTTTTTTACAACGGTCAGCAGAAAAGTATGTAGAGATCAAGAACATAGCAGATGAGGGGCGTGTCCGTGGAAATCTATCAATTACATTAATCACGCTTAAACGTTATGAAGAAGCCAGACAGGAAATCCAGCGGGCTATTGAGTGTTTTAAGCCTTATGGTCATAATGTTGAACCATGGAGAGCCTGGGACAAACTGAGTGAGATCGAACTGGCTGATGGCAACCAGAAAGCAGCGGCACGGGCACGTGAACAGGCAATCCAGTTATATCTCGCATTTCGTCGTGATGGCGGAGAGGATCATAATCCTGGCGCAAGATTATGTACCTTATTTTATGATGCAGTGGGAAGTCAACCACCGGAAGAGGTAAAAAAGCACCTGGATGAAGTGGCAAAAGACCCTAAAATACCAGATGAAGGTAAACTGTTAATTTCAAAGTTACAGTCCGTCCTTACCGGTTCTCGTGAAAAAGAATTGGCCTCTGATCCAGATTTGGATTATATCGATGCTGCTGAGATTTTGTTTTTACTGGAAAAACTTGAAAAAAGGAAAGAGCGGAAAGTTGAGGATTAAGCTTTTTGTTAAATAAACTAAGACAATCTGTTGTTTATTCTAAAGTCTATTTACTAATGGACTTTAGAATAAATATGGATTCACCTCTTGGGGAAAAAACTAATCCGGCATGTGCTTAATCCACAAAAACAGATTGCAACTCTTTTACTCCCGGATAGAAAAACATGGTTGGTACTAGCTGCTAACGATTTGATAACCAGCCTTTAACACTCAGACAGTTTTTTCCGACTGAGCGTTAAAGGTATGAGTTGATTAACAGGTTATATTTTAATGATTAATTTCCTTCAAAAAAGTCTTCGTCTACTTTTTTTACTTCGTACACATTACGAACCTGAACCCCAACACCATATTGATACATAAGATCAACAAGTTTATTACCATCAACAAGAATAATGGAATGATGTGCATCATAAGCTTTTTTGACTGCTGAGTCATCAAAAGCTTATGTTGTAACAAACACTCCCTTGCTAGTTTCTCCACTCATTGCTCCTATGAAATTTCGAATATCTTTTTCTCGAACCTTATTTTCATTGTAACGCTTTGCTTGTATATATATTTTATCGAGTCCTAATTTATCTTCATTAATAATTCCGTCGATGCCTCCATCTCCGGATTTTGACGTTTCAATAAAATCACCATAACCCATTCTATTAAGTAAGATTAAGATGACTTTTTCAAAGTAATAAGGATCAATGTCTTTCAACTTTCCTAACAAATCGTTTTTAATTTGTGATTCAATAGCTGAAAATCCAGAGTCAATTAAATCTTGAGGAGAAGAACTTTTGATCTCATCGTTACCGATACTTTTGGCGCTCTCCTCTGCATAGAAATTTAAGAAATCTGATTCTACATCTTTCAATTGTAATTTCTTGTTTCCAGCATC
>JANLHC010000249.1 GCA_024654465.1 Candidatus Scalindua sp. | reverse complement strand
GCTATCGTTCCTCCAATAACTATCATTATTGATGGAATATTAATAAAACCTGTTATCCCAGACATACCTCCACCCAAAATGATAGATATTATTAGCAGAAAAGCACCAATTAATATACCTGCCGGAGTTGCAATATCCATTTTTACTCTCCTTCTATCCTGTTATTAATTTTTTCTAAATTCCTTCTTCATTATTTCCCTGATCGCTTCAGTAAGTTTTGAAGCTTCGTCAGTTTCTACAAACTCCAATATCTTAGCCAGATTCTTCTCATTCATCTTTGAAAGAATGCTGATGGCAGTCTCGTACTCAAGTTTCTTAATGATAGACACCGCTTTTTCCGTTTCAATTCTTTGATAAATTGCAGCAAGTTTCTTTACATTTCTCTCTTTAATCGTTTCATCTGAATCTTTATTCACTACTTGCAATCTTTTCATTTTCTCACTAATTGTAGCTGCAAAAGATGGATCAAACTCAGAAATAATGTTTGCAGATTTTTTGGATTGCATACCTGTTAAAATCTTAGCACTAGTAACTTTTTCAAGTTTGCCTAAGACCTCTGCGGCCTTTAAAGCATCCATCGAAGAATAAATATCAGCTAATCGCTTTAAGTTTTTTCTCTCACTTTCATCAAAAACAATAAGGTCTCTGTCAAGATCAATTCGCTCCTTGCTTATTAGCAGCAGAGCGCCATCCAGTTTTATTCTCATAGAAGCCATTTCTTTTTTACTGTTTTCTACATCTGCTTTAAAAGCATCTATTTCTCTTTCCTTTTTACGAAGCAGTGCGGACTTCTCCTCATACAATCTGATTCTTTCCTGAAGTTCCTGCTGGTACTTCCTTATCTCATCAGGGGAAAACCCCTTTATTGCCCTGACAGCCTCTTTTGTCTTATTTTGTTCACTTGCCTCTTTCTCACTTCTTTCTTTTTTGTTATACTCCTCCTCCATCTCTGACAATTTAGAGGAATAAGATTCTGCCATCTTTTTTTCAATCCCTTTCTTCAGGTTTATCATCACCAATGATGATATCGAAAAGAAAACAATGAAGAAAAGAACATAAGGAATTAATTTCTTTTTATTCGATTTAATCTTGCTCATTTTCAGACACCAGTTTGTTATTAAATTTTGTCATTGCAATATCGTCCATTTCCTTGTTTGACAAGAGTTCCAGGTAGTTATTATGCTCTTCCTCCCACCTGTCCCTGAGTTTTTCTAATGCTTTCCTCTTTTTAACAATTTCAATCAATTCTTTCTGTACAGTGTTCAACTCAGTTGATATTTTCTGTATTCTAAATTTACTGGCATCCATACTAACAGCAAGATTAATAAAATAATCTTCATAAGTCGCGAGTTCCCTGGAAGTAATTTCCTTACTTTGCCTGGAAGTCAGTTCACTTTGGCTAGTCAGCTTCCTATTTTCCAGATCTTCTAATTCTGTTTTTTCTTTCAGAAATATACCTTGAACAACCCTCAGTCTACCAACACACTCTTCCTCATAAATACGCTCTTTATTGAGCAATGGCTGTAATTTAAAATGAAATTTTGCATTTTCTCCCATATATAATGATCTTTAAAACAACTATTCTGATTAACTTATTCTCTTCAGCCGGCTTGAGTTGATTAGAACAACTTAAAGGCGCAACTGGCATATACTTAAAAATTAATTCATAACAGGCGCCCTTTCCTTTTGTTCTGCCACCCCATAATCCTTCATCATTTCTATTAATTTATCTATATCTTCATCATACAAACTCTTGTCTGCCACACCCTGCTTTAGATAGTTAGTAATATTGTCATATTTACTGATAGCATAATCAATTTTATGGTTCTTGCCTTTTACATAGGCACCAACATTTATCATATCCTCAGCTTCTTTATAAATGGCGTAAGCTGACCTTAAATTTTGAGCAGCCTTCATATGGCCGTCAGTAACAATGTCAATCATACATCGGCTTACACTATTAAGCAGATCAATTGCCGGAAAGTGGTTTTGTGCTGCAAGCTTTCTGGATAGTATAATATGACCATCGAGGATTCCCCGCACAGTATCTGACACTGGTTCGTTTAAGTCATCACCATCAACCAGCACCGTATACAGAGCAGTAATGCTACCGTTAGACGTTATACCTGTCCTTTCCAGCAACTTAGGTATAACAGAAAACACAGATGGAGTATAACCTCTTGTAGTTGGAGGCTCGCCTATTGCCAGCCCAAGTTCACGCTGCGCGTTTGCAAGCCTGGTAATGGAATCCAATAGCAACATCACATTCATACCCTTATCTCTCAGATACTCAGCTATTGTGGTTGCCACAAAAGCCCCTTTCAGCCTGGTGACAACAGGTTTATCAGAAGTCACAACTACCACAACTGATTTTTTCATACCTTCCTCACCTAGATTATATTCAATAAATTCACGAACCTCTCTTCCACGTTCTCCAATCAATGCAATGACATTCACATCAGCCTTAGACGATTTTGCAATCTTTCCCAGAAGAGTGCTTTTTCCTACTCCACTACCCGCAAATATACCCAGTCTTTGACCTTTCCCACACGTTAAAAGGCTGTCAATAGTCCTGACTCCAGTACTAATAGGGTCAGTAATAAGAGGTCGGTCTAGTGGTTCCGGTGCGCCATTATGTATTGATCTCATCTCATCATAATCAACAGGGCCTTTGTTGTCTATCGGGCTTCCCAACCCATCAAGTATTCTTCCTTTAAGAGACATACCAAGTTTAATCTGAAGCGGCTTCCCGGTAGCAATCACTTCACTTTTCGGGCTAATACCATTCATTTCGGCAATAGGCATTAATAACGTTTTTTTATCTTTAAAACCAACAACCTCTGCAAGGACAGGTTCACCCTCAGATGCTGTTGTCAATTTGCACAATTCACCAATATGAACATCAGGACCCAAAGACTCTATCAGCATACTGGTTGCCCTTGAAACCATCCCTGTCAAGCATGTGGTCTCAATGTTTGAAAGCCTTTGATGACACTTTGCAAACATCTTATTTATTTCTATCACTCCATACCTTCCGTTTCTATACTATGCTCTCCAAATTCTAAAATTATCTCATTCCAACGTGTTTCTACCATTGCATCAACGCCGCCACAATCTGTAATGACTTTGCATCCTCCTCTGGATATTTTTTCATCATTAACTATTTCGTAAGTTTCACCTGCATTAGAAGGCCCACTAATTTCCATTGCCTTTAACCTTTCGGCATCATCAGGGTTTACGTATACTCTTAATATGTTTTTTTCTTTCACCCGGTCAATTGCGGCACTTACAACTCGTTCTATTATTCTACTATTACTTTGAGAAATGTCTTCATACACTGCTTTTTTTGCAATTGCAAAAGTAAGTTTAATAATTCCATTCTCACATTTGCTCCAGAAATCATCCCTCTGCTGCTTTAAATCCTCGATTACTTTATTCATACTCTGACTAATAAATTTAACATCTTCTCTATTTTTTTCTAACGCTTCGTTCCAACCCTTTTGATATGATTCCTTTGTTATATTCTCAATCTCTTCTTCTTTTTTCTTTGCTTTTTCTTCCGCGTCTGGTTCTTCATATTTAGATTCAAGAACAAAAAAATTTTCTACGACAGGTAATTTATATACACTTTTTCTGCTCATACCAGTGGCCCTGCATCTTGATTCCTTCCTCTTACCGTCTCACCCTGAGCTTCCATTTTAGCTAAACTATCAACTACTATTTTCTGAGCAGCTTCAACTTCCGATAGAGGTTTTGGGCCTAATATTTGTTGTTCCTCTTTAACCATTTGACCCATACGCTTAGACATGTTCTTAAATATCTTTTCACTCACTTCCTTACTGGCAGTCTTCAAAGCCAGGGCCACCGTATTTGTATCTGTCTCTGACAACATCTGCCTTAGTGCCTTGTCTTCAACTATTGATAAATCCTCAAATACAAACATAAGCGTTTTAATTTCCTGTGCAATGTCAGGATGTTCTTCCTTTATACGCTGCATAATAGTTTTTTCAGTGACAGAATCACTTCGATTAAGTATCTCTGCGATGGCTCTATATTTTCTTTCATTTGGTGTATCAATCCTATCACCTAACGAGGCAACCTTTGTCTCCAATAATTCATCAATCTGTTTAATAATTTGAACTGGTGGTGGTTTTGAAGTAGCCATCTTATTCAACACGTCAAGTCTCAATTCCTCAGACATCGTGCCCACAACTTCTGCAGACTGATGTGGTTCAAGGTATGACAGTATTAACGAAATTAATTGAGTATGTTCCCCGGAAAGTATAGAGATAATCTCTTCGCTTGTAAGGTGTTTAAAATATCTGAAAGGTATAATACTAGGTCTGTGATCCTTTATTACGTCAATAATTTCTTCACTTTTACGCCATGACTGAAATTCTTCATGAAACTCATTAAGAATATTAGCCGAGATTTCATTACTAATGCTTCTCATCCTTCCGATGATATCGCTAATCTCGGCAATCTCGTTTTCACCGAAATTACACAGAATATCAGCTGCTATCTCCGGGCCTAGATTTAAAAGCAATATCGCAACTTTTTCTTTACTTGAAAACGAAGGATTCATTAATCACTCTCCCTCAACCATTTTCTAACGAGATTACTTGTCGTTCTCGGATCATCTTGTGCATTACTAATTATACCCTCCCTTATTGTTACACGATCTTCGTCTACTTTACTCTGTCTCGTCAATTCAATTCCGTCTGCAGTATTATTATCAATCGCAGCGGGTGCCGCATACGTTGCATACCCACCCGCAGCAACATGTTGACGTGGCGATGACATGCGTTTTAAGGCCCTTGACGCAAATAGAAGGAATGCAAGAACCGCGATTACGAGTGAGCTACTCCTTGCAATTGATAATATAAAAGCTTTTTTGTCATCCTTTTCAACACCCTGCTCATCTACAAAAACAGGAATACTATGCTGGAACTTAACGCTTTGTATCTCAAACTTATCATTTCTCGGCGCCGATTCATTAAGTCCTATTGCCTGCTTTACAATAGCAGCTATTTGGTTCAATTCTTCTTCAGTCCTGGGCACATATTTACTGATTACCGTGCCAGCCTCCGTCTCTTCTTCGACGTAATTGCCATCGACAAGAACTGCAACTGTTAATCTTTTAATACGTGCCTCGTGTTCAGATACAACACGTTCTACTTTGCTCAAAGCATATTGAGTAGTCTCAGTTTCTTCCGATTCTTTAGACGTTTTACCAGCGCCATCACCATTAGCCACCCCTGGCATTTCCGTTGATTGTGTTGTAATAACCTGGCTTACCGGTACTTTTTTATCCTGATCATATTCAATTTGCTTCTCATCAACGCTCTTAAAGTCTAAATCCACACTCACTTTAACAATCGCCTTACCCGGTCCGGTTATTTTTTCAATTATACTCAATGCCTGAGATTCAAAATAATCTTCTCGTTTTCTGCTTAAATCAAATTGATTTGAGACGACACCTGACAGCTTTGTATCTCCGGTCTTTGACAATAAATTTCCTTTACTGTCCGTAATGGAGATATTTTCCGGACTCAAACCTTCAACGCTGGTACTGACAAGGTGTGTAATACCTGCTAATACTGAATCATTTATAGCATTCCTTTTTCTCATCTTCAATACGACTGAAGCGGTAGAAGGCTTTTTATCTCCAACAAATAATGAAGGCTCAGGTATAACGATTTGGACCTTTGCCCACTCTACACCATCTAATTGCGAAATGGTCTTTGACAGTTCTCCCTGAATGGCTCTCCTGTAATTAACTTTTTGTGCTAAATCCGACATACCAAACTTAACTTTATCAAATAACTCAAAACCTACTTCTCCTCTTGGTAGACTATCTTTAGCAAGAGCCATTCTTGCCTCATAAATTTTATTTGATGGTACTAATATTGTTGAGCCGTTATCCTTTACCTTGTAGCCTATGTTATTATCTTGTAGATACGATACAACCTCAGCCGCTTCCTTTTGACCCAAATCACTATACAAAAGTCCATAATCCGGCGTCCTTACCCAATAGGTAACAGCCAATAAGCCTGCAATGAACCCCAGTATCACTACAATAAAAATGAGCCTCTGCCCGAAGCTTGTCCCATTCCAAATATTACTAAATTCATCTGTAATCTGGCTCAACTATATGACTCCTTATAAGTGACTGTATTTTCAGCATCTATCTTTAAACATAAAGACTGTTTGAAGTAAATCGCAAATCATATACCACGGTATATATTTTAACTTCTAAATAATTTCTTATTTATATGTATGTTTCTATGCAAGTGATTCCTGTTTCTTCGGCACTGGGAGATGCTTTTGTATAATATTTTATGAATATCAATAAGATTAAATCAGTAGCATTTTTGAACTAATCGTGGTTTTATTAGACAAGTAAATTAGCAACTTACAATCGCTTATTTATTATATTTTGCTTTGCAAAAAGAAGTATTTTGAAATGAAAATTTCTATACATCAATGGAGGTCAATAGTATTGCAGTCTCTGGTTAGCATTACCGGCCATCGGAATTCAGATTCCGGTTTGGTGGTAAAATCTGCACTCTGTAATCCCTGGCTCAGGCCCAATGTCATTGAATTAAGACGTAGCGGAAACCTTTAGGTTTCCATTATCGTACCCAGATGGATAAATGGAAGGCTGAAGCCGTTCCGCTACAGTTTTCCAGTGTACACAGAATTGATAAAAAATCCTTAATTCAATGACATTGAGCTCAGGCCGCAGGGCGTTTCTCACCAAGGCAGGCAGAATTCTGAAAATGCAATGTTTTTAAACCTGCATCCTCATAATTTCTTTGTACGCGTCAACAAGTTTATTACGAGTCTCCATCATAAACTTAAAACTTACTTCCGCCTTAGACATTGCAATCATCACTTCATGAACATTTTCAACTTTGCCGGTTGCAAAGTTTTCAATTGATTCTCCCGCTTTGACTTGAAGGTCATTTACCTCGCTGACATAATTGTTGATTGTATCCTTGAAACCGGCTCCATTCTTCTGCTCAGCCTTTCCGAATTTCTGATCAATCTTCCCGTTTTGTGCGGGACCAAGTGGAATAATATCCATATCTCTCTATCTCCTTATTATGCTGAGTGCCCTTTCACTCATCTTTCTAAATGAGGCAATTACAGATGTATTGGCCTCGTAAGATCTGGAAGCGGCAATCATGTCTACCATTTCCTTTGCAACACTCACATTCGGCATACTTACAAAACCGTCTTTATTTGCCTGTGGATGCCCTGGCATATGAACCATGTTGGGAGGTAATTTTGATTCTGTTACACCTTTAATGCTTACACCATTAAGCATCAATTTATGATTCTTGCCTCCTATCAATGATTTATTCAAAACAGTGGCAAATTCTACCTCTTTCCTCTTATATGGACCACCATCTGAAGTTTCTGTAACTTGCGCGTTTGCAATATTACTTGCTATAACACCCATTTTTACTCTTTCTGCCGTAAGACCTGAACCGCTAATGTCCAAAACAGATAATGGTTTATCAAACATAGACATCTATCATGCCCTCCTTTCCCCTTAATTAGGGTTAATTCGTTACTATTTTCCCTGAATTGCGGCAATCATACCCTTGAATTTCTGAGACAAAATTTCCAAATATATATTATGTCTATCTGACATTTGATAAAATGATACCAACTCTTGATCCAGGTCCACATTATTACCGCTCTTTCTTGTACCTTTAGCATTTGAGACAGATATCGATTCCCGCACATTCTGGATTTTTCTAATATCTTTACTTTCAACTGCTTTTAGTAATTCTTTTTCAAATGAAACATCTGATTTTTTATACCCTGGTGTATTTACATTTGCAATATTATTGGCAATTACTTTATTCTTCGTAGCAGTTAAGTCCAGTAATTTTGATAACAGCACAACATT
>JANLHC010000247.1 GCA_024654465.1 Candidatus Scalindua sp. | reverse complement strand
CCTTATGCGCTTTACTGTAGTATATGGATAAGTGAAACAGATGATGGGATTAAATTATGCTTGTTTCTGATTGAAATAATGTGAAATTTGCACAAAGTGTGTAATGCGCAATGTGTGTAATGCACAGTTAAGTGGAGAGTTTTTCAGAACATAAATTATACTCTTTGATTTTGTTGTAGATGGTTCTCCGGGATATACCCATTAATTTAGCGGCATTGGTCTTATTCCATTGGGTTTTTTCCAGTGCCTGTAGGATTCTGTTATGCTCGTTACTCTTTTCATCCACAGGAGGAGTAGTTTTTATCTCTCTAAGCTCGCTTGGAAGGTCCTCAGCGGTAATTACGGTCTTATTGCAGACGACAAAGGAGTGTTCAATCGCATTCTCAAGCTCCCTGATATTTCCGGGCCATTCGTAATTCATGAAGATTTTGTAAACGTCATCAGAAATATTGTTGATGTTCTTTTTTAATTTTTGATTAAATTTTTCTATAAAATGTTCTACAAGAAGCGGGATGTCCCCTCGTCTATCTCTGAGCGGTGGTGAAGAGAGTTCTATTATCTTCAATCTATAATAGAGGTCTTCACGAAATTTTCTAAGCCTGACTTTTTCTTGAAGGTCCTTATTGGTTGCGGCCACTATACGCGCATCTACCGTAATTGGTGTTGAATCCCCTACACGCTCAAATTCTTTGTCTTGAATCACCCTGAGTAGTCTTTGCTGCACATCTAAAGATACGTCACCAATTTCATCCAGAAAGATAGTTCCTCCATCTGCTTTCTGGAACCTACCTACTTTATCTGTAACAGCCCCGGTAAAAGCACCTTTAGCATGTCCGAAAAGCTCACTTTCAAGAAGGGTTTCTGTCAGAGCGGAACAATCGACCTTTACAAATGCCCCTTGTCGACGCACTCCGCCGTAATGTATCGCTTCAGCTATAAGTCCTTTCCCCGTGCCGCTTTCTCCAGTAATGATGACTGTTGTATCGATATTATATAAGTTCTCCATCAAAGAATAGAGACCTTGCATCTTTTCGTCTTTGCCAATAATATTGGAAAAGCGTTGTCGTGATTCTAACTCCTTTTCTAAACCTGATACACGAGTTTCATCCTTAGCCACCATAACACAACCATCTATACTTTCCATGCCAACTATTTTATCCATTAAAGGAAATGAATTCATGGACACCATCTGTTCTTTACGGGTTTCATGCTTGCATTCTAATTGATAAACTTCTACAGACCGTTTTTTCTGAATGGTCTTTTTAATGACCTCAATACACTGCCCGCCGCACATCTTCGGAATAGACTCGAATGATTTTCCTAAAACATCCTCACGTAGCAGACCACATATTTTTGTAGCCGCATCATTAATCTCAATAATCTTTAAATCTTTATCCACTGTTATAATGGCATCTTTGACACTCTTGAAGGTAGCTTTAAGAATAGCATGGTTCTTGTCTCTTTCTTCAATCAGGCTCTTATGCCTCAAAGCCATGCGGACAGTATGCAGCAGTGTCACTTTTTCTACCGGCTTTGTTATATAGTCGTAGGCTCCAAGATGAACCGCTTCAGATGCTGTCTCTAAATTTGGATAACCGGTAAACAGGACCACAGGACATTTCAAGTGTCTTTCATTAATATTTCTTAAGACATCAATGCCGGACTTGCCCCCTAAAACTATATCTGATAAAACGACGTCTATGCGTTCCGTATTTATTATTTTTATCGTTTCTTCAAAACTCTTAGCCCCAAGTACGTCGTATCCTTCTTTTAAAAGGAACTCTTTTATGGTTATACGGATGGATTCCTCATCATCGATTATCAGAATTTTTGCTTTCATCACTATTTCTCTCTTTTTCAGTTCTTTACCGGTAGATCAATTATAATCTTAGTAAATTCTCCATATGCGCTTTCTACAACCATCTTACCATCATGATTATAAACAATCTTTTGGCTTATGCTTAAACCAAGACCGGTTCCTTTAGTCATCGGTTTAGTAGTAAAAAAAGGGGTTGTGGTTTTGTTTAATAAGTTTTCTGGTATTCCGATTCCATGGTCATGGAATATAATACGGACATATTGATTATTACTAATCGAGATTTTGTTACATGAAACTTCAAGTATTTTATCCATGTCTTTACCTGGATATTTTTCATTTAAAGCGTATTGAGCATTTTGCACAAGATTCAAGAAA
>JANLHC010000244.1 GCA_024654465.1 Candidatus Scalindua sp. | reverse complement strand
CTCCGCTTCGTTCCACCTGCGGTGTTGCCGTAAGCTCCAATCCTAGAATCGGGTTCAATTCATTGATTACCTGCATCCCCCTGTCTGCACGGTAGTGATGTGATTCGTCCATCAATAAAACAAGATCACTAATATTAGATAGGTAATTAAAATAAGAGTCTCCTAAATATTCTGAAAGCCTCTTGATACGAGGTTCCTTATTACCTCTGGTTTCAGCATTGATTTTAGAAATATTGAAGACATTGATGCGTACTTCTGATCCAAATAAAGTCTTTTGAGGATAATGGTAATCTTCACCAGTAATCACATGAGGCCGATAAGTAGAAAACTCACCAATGCCACGAAAAACATATTTTGGGTGGTTAGGGTTAGAGAAATCCTCTATTAGTTTGTTATAGATAGTAAGATTTGGAGCCATCACAAAATAATTTTTGATCCCCTTGGCAAGATAAAGATACGTGATAAATGCTCCCATCAGACGGGTTTTGCCTACCCCAGTGGCTAATGAAAAACATATAGAGGGGAAATTCCGTTCAAAATCGGTGCAGGTTGGATAAGCGTTTTTTACTTTTTCAAGCTCAGTAGTTAAGTCAGTGTCCTTTTCTAGGGATAATTTGTCAGTCAAATCGTTTAATATCTGTAAACTCACCGCCTGGGGGTGACGAAGGCTCAATCTGTTTTTAATGGAATTAGCTATTTGGTTCATTTGAATAAATCCAACTGTATATTCTTTTTTGAAGGTTTCTTGCTAACACTTGAAATAACATCCGAGTTGGGACTCTCTTCATTACTATCTCCTGAATTATCATCTTCTACCCGTCCAAACTGCGTTTCCTGGCAGGCAGGCATATTGATTATATTAAGACTATAGTCATCTTTCCCGAATTCACAACTGCCAAGAAGCATTTTTGGGATTTTTTTAATGGTGATATTTGTATAACGATTTTCACAGGCTTTAGAGAAGGATTTGCAGCAGAGAAGAAGACTCTCGCCTGGCTTTCCTCCAGAGGCGGATCCTTCAGACATCTGTTCATGAATTTTATCTATATACTCCAGGGTAACAAACTTTGTGGTTGTGAATATAAAGTCCTTTTCAGTAGAACGTCCCTGCTTCCAGTAAATCTGCTCATCCGGATTATATTTAAACCCCTCATGCTTTGCCATAGCCGCCGCCAGCATATCAGCGTTATATCGTTCGTCAATTACCCAATTACCGTATTTATCTTCCTTTAAAAGGCTGGGAGCCAGATAGTAGTACTTGAAGCCTCCTCCTCCTTTCCAATCTACAGACTTGGAAATGCCACCCTGATCAGTGCCATCCATCACTTTTTTTAAACGAGGCAAGCAATGTGTATGGCAGTGTTCGCCAAGTTCTAGCATAATCCATTTTCTTCCCATTTTGTGGGCAACAGCACCGGTAGTGCCGGAACCTCCGAAGGAATCAAGAATATAATCCCCTTCGTCTGTAGTTAAGTCAAAGATTCTTTTAATTAAACGTTCTGGTTTCGGTGTTATAAAGGCATCTCCAGAACCAAACAATGCTATTATTTCTTTCTTAGCTTCTTGATTATGCCCGACTTCTGAATTAGTCCACCATGTCCACGCTGTCTGACCTAAAGATTCTTCAAGATATGTTTTACGGCGCGGAACGCCATTACCACCTTTACCAAACCACATTCTTCCATCTTTAAGAAGTTTTAGATAAACAGATTCAATGTTTTTCCAGCATCTGCCATCAGGTGGATAGTATTCTTTTCCTCCGGGAGTTTTTATTTTATACATTTGGTTGGGACGATATCCTTGTGCCGTAAAATCCGAAGAAACCCAAGGCCCACGTGGGTCTTTATCAGGATTTTTGTAACTACGCTTCTGCTCATCTGTTTTCGGTAAAGGCTTCACCTTCTCCTTAAACTTGTCAATATCTTTCGCAAATACTAAAATATGATCGTGACCAGCGCCAATAGTTGCTCTCATATCAGGTGACGTTCGCTTTTGCCATACAACATTGGCTACAAAATTTTTTCTTCCAAAAATTTCATCCATTAATACTTTCAGGTAATGACACTCGTTATCATCGATTGTAATCCAAATACTCCCCATGTCGCTCAAGAGGGTTTTAAGTATAATCAACCTGTCGCGCATCAAAGATAACCAAATAGAATGTTCAAGTCCGTCATCATAATATTCAAAAGCACTGCCGGTGTTATACGGTGGATCAATGCAGATGCATTTTATCTGTCCTGCAAAGTCTTGCTCAAGCGCCTTGAGGGCAAGCAGATTGTCTCCATAGATAAGCATATTCTCACTATTCTTATACCCATATGATTTTACGGGATCTTCAATTAATATGCGAGGTTCCAGCTTCGGCTGATTTCCCTTGCCTATCCATGTAAGTTCCAGTTTTTGTTTATTTGACATCGTGTTCCTTATATAAACCAAACCTATATTTAATTTTGATATTGCCTACTACATCTAATTTCTGAATGTGCTATTTAACTATAAGCAGATTGACTAACAGAGAACCAGAAATATCAAAATGTAAGACATGTTCTTGATCTTTAAATTTCTTTAATGGTAGATTTACTCATTATCTTCGTAATCTTCTTCACTTTCATTAGTTGCATAATAATCAGGAAGAAACTCTTGTGTCATCCACCGGTGTGTATATTGATACTTATCTTCTATATAATATTTACCCCTAAACTCTGATATGGCTGTTTCATATTGGCTAATAATTAAAACAACATCACTATTAGTTGGTATATCATCTTCACTGAGAATATCCAGGAATTTATGAGATAGTTCATGTTTTAATATTTCATTTAATGGTTCTAGTACACGGTTAACCATTTTTACCTTTATCAGATTTAGTTGGACATCAGGATTTTTCTTGGACAAAAGATTAAACTCATGTCTTTGGGAATTGAGCATATCTTTCAATAAAGAATAATTCGCAATATTCTTTTCTGTTGGAAACCAATTGTCTTCATTAGCCATATTATTTACCTATAACTTATTTAATTGTTGGATGATCAGTTTTATGATCTGAAATTTTTCCATCAATTACCCAATACCATTTATAATTAGTAGACTTGATGTTGTCACATCTCAATTTTTCTAAACATTCTATATAATTTGAAAGCATAAAAACAATATCACTATTGAATGGCATATCATCTTCATCAAATAGATCAAAATCGTCTGGAAATGGTTTGTATTTCTTTCCTAATAATTCATTAGCTTGAGAAAGCATATTGTTGATAAATTTTAATTTGAATTTGTTTAACTGGTCATTAGGTTTCTTTTTTGACAAAAGACTGATTTCTGCATAAGCACTCTTTAATTGAGGTTGCAGTTTTAAGAAAGCTTCAACTTGTTTATTATTCATAATTTATTGTGGTTAAGATGGGCAAGCCCTTTTAAATTCTACATATTTTTTATTGATAACATCAACCGGACTTCTTTGTTTATTTTCATATACCTGACACATTAATTGTAAATCTTCATCGTCTAAGATCAGTATACATTTCCTCTGTCCAGACCATAAATCAATAGTATTTCTAAATACTTTTTTAGGTGGTTTGTTCCGAGTAAAAATTATTCCAAAACTGCCAAATTCATTATTGAGATATCGGTTTAATTGATTCACATGTTCACTACTTATTTCTTTTACATTTTTTAATTCAAAAACTAATTGTCTGCTTTTATATTCTTCGTAAACTTCTTTTAGAAATTTGTGGGAAATATTATTGTAAAAGATTAAATCTCTTATCAAAACACCAGAATCAGTTCTACTTTGTGTAACAGCAAAATCTAATTTTGGATACAGCATAGAAGCCAACAATGGACACAAATTATTCTCATATTCTTTATCTGCATTATCGGTTTTCCCGGTAGGAAGTTTCAATATTGCATTTTTCTTTCTTTTTGAAGATAGAACAGGAATCTGAGAAAACAAAGGATCGTTTTTACAGTCTTTTTGTTGAAGTTCTTTTTGTTTTATATAAGTCTGAATAACACCGTAATTTTTTCGATTAAATTCTAAGATTTCTACACGAGAAATAGGTTTTCCTTGCAGTAGCTTTTCAGAAGTAGATATGTAATTCTTAAAATAATCTTCAAAATTGAACCAGGGTACAAACCTAAGCCATCGTTTCGGAATTAGTACAATATGCTCTTTTGTTTCTGGATTTATAGGTAAGAATGTTTTTTCTGATACAAACTTATAAGTTTTAGTATCAAAATACTCTACTTTTATTTTTTCCATAGGGATCTTGTATTCCTTGCATTTTTGAATAGTAAAATCTATTAAATAAGATTTTATAAAATTACATGCAATATCACTTACTCGATCTTTCGAAAAGCTATCAACTAAAAGTTGAATTTCCTCAAAGTGAAAGAATCCCTGTTTTTGGATTTGTGGAATATCTTTAAAAGTACTAAGGATACTTTGGGCAAGTTTATCTCCAATCCTTTTTCCGTGTTTAACTTTTGAATTTCCTAAGCCAACCTCATCACATTCTGAAATATTTTTAAGTATTTCAATAGCGCTTTTCTCATTTTTTTGAAACAAATGCCCTAAATAATTAAAAGTATTTGTTATTGTTGAATGTAACGCATTATCTTGTTGTGAAGGACTTTTCCATAACAAAAAGGGATCTAAATAAAGTGGTATATCCTCATTTAAGAATGGAATCGCAAAATTCACCTCTTCTTGAGTAAAAGGTAAATCATAATAATCGTTTAATCTCGGTCTTATTATCATAACACTGGATG
>JANLHC010000242.1 GCA_024654465.1 Candidatus Scalindua sp. | reverse complement strand
GGTGATGCGCTTAAATATATTAGAAATGAAGATTATGATGTAGTTGTGTCTGACTTGAGATTGCCTGGCTTGGATGGTATTGAATTCCTGAAGGAAATTAAAAGTATCTCACAGAAAACGATTGTCATAATAATGACGGCCTATGGGACAGTGGAAAGTGCTGTAACTGCCATGAGGGAAGGAGCATTTGATTATATCTGCAAACCTTTCTCTACAGATGAACTGATTATCAAATTAGAGAGAGCTCTTGCCTATCAAAAAGCAACATCAGAGATTACAAGACTACGATCTGAAATCCAGGAACTCTACGGACAAGATAATATAATTGGCAAGAGTCAGTCAATGATGAAGATATTAAAGACTATAAAAACTATTTCAGACAGGGAGACTACAGCCTTAATTCAGGGTGAAAGTGGAACGGGTAAAGAACTTATTGCCGGCGCTCTCCATTACAACAGTAGCCGTAAAGATTCCCCATTTGTAAAGTTAAGTTGCGCTGCACTTAATAAAGAGCTGCTGGAAAGTGAACTCTTTGGGCATGAAAAAGGTGCTTTTACTGGCGCGATCAGAACTAAAAAGGGCAAATTTGAGCTTTCTGATGGTGGTTCTATGTTTCTTGATGAAGTAGACGACATTCCTATGGAGATGCAGGTAAAGTTACTCAGGGTGCTCCAGGAAAGAGAATATGAGAGAGTAGGTGGCGAAGAAACTATTCCAGTAGACGTCCGCTTAATATGTGCAACAAAAGTAGACTTGGCCGATCTGGTGAAACAAGGGAAGTTCAGGGAAGATCTGTATTATAGATTAAATGTCGTTGCTATAAACCTACCCGCTTTGAGAGAACGAAAAGAAGATATACCACTGTTGATAAATCATTTTATAAGTAAATATAGTAAACGCTTAAAAATTTCCAGGCCGGATATTTCTCAGGACACACTGGATTTATTGTTGAAATATAACTGGCCGGGTAATGTCAGGGAGTTAGAAAACGTTGTGGAGCATGCATTGGTTTTTACTTCAGACAATAAAATTACTGTACAGAGTTTGCCTGAGAACTTTAGACAATTGGAAGCTGTACCAGGAAAAATACATCTGGATTTAAAAGAAAAAGATAAGATTGATTTTCAAGATGAAGTTGCGGAATTTGAAAGTAACTTAATAAAATGGGCGTATAAAAAAGCTGACGGTAATCAGATAAACATGGCAAAAATACTTGGTATACCCAGGACAACACTCCGAAATAAGATGATTAAATTGAATCTCTCTTAGTGACCACAATTATCTCTTCATGACCAAATGCGGTCAACCACCATATCCATCTGTTGTATTAAGATTTATATGTAGTTCTTCTAATTGCTGCATGTCTGGCTGACGGATTTAGGTCTTTCGCCTGCATTTTTATGATCTCCAAATAGACAGATATAAAATCATGTTGAACATGCAAGTACTTGATACTATTCGATGTAATGGTGCAATCAGAAAGTAATAATCATTTGGTATGCCTATTGCGATTATAAGGGCTGCTCATCATCATAACTTACACCTCTGATGAATGAAGTAAAAGGTGTGCATGCCAATTATAGTGTGCACACCAATTATGTTAATGTTATTTAATTTAAAACCGTTTGTAAGCAGTCTGGGACGTGTCCGCATGAACCAGGCTTTTAATGTAGTATTTTTATAATTTTAGTTTTTGGAGGTGAAGAATGAAGAAAAAATCTTGGATATTGGCATTCCTGGGTGCGGGAATGCTAAGCTTGGCACTGGCACAAAGTGCTGGTGCTGGCTTTATACAGGGCACAAGGGTAAGGACTGAGCATCCATCCCCATTCCACGTAGCAGTTTCGCCTGATGGTAGCCAGTTGGCTTTATGCAATCAGTCGGGACATAGCGTGACGTTTGTTGATGCCAGGTCAAGAAAGGTGACCGGAGAAGTGCCTGTACAGGTTCAGCCGGAAGCCAGTGTTTATACTTTGGATGGTCGTACTTTATTCGTCTGTAACGCTGAAAGTGATACTGTCTCAGTTATTGATGTAGGTAACAAGGCAGTTGTTAAGACTATAAAGGTTGGTGATTGGCCATGCAGCGTGAAGTTATCTAAAGACGGATCTAAGGCATATGTTTGTTGCTCAGGCAGTATGTGGAACACAGTTGATATCATTGATACTGCGATGAACAGCAAGATAGGTGAAATCAGAACTACTGATTACGGCCCAAGGGACATAGCAATTTCACCTGATGGAAAGACTGCGGCAGTAATCCTGGATACAACAGGCAGAATCAACAGAGCTGTTAATTTTGTAGATCTTGCATCAGGAAGGGTTATTGAAAGCAGAAATATTTATCAGAGCTGCAATCTTAGAGCTGTTGAGTATACTCCTGATGGAAAATTTATTCTTGTTTCCATGGAACAGCCAAAGAACTGGCTGCCAGTTTGTAAGGCTGAAAATGCTCAGATATTCTCTAACAATCTTGCTGTTGTAGAGACCAAAAAAGGCGGAAAAGTTGCATGTCTGCCTTTAGATGAACATAATAACTATGATGGAAACCCGTATGGTGTTGCAGTTGATCCGAGTGGAAAGTATGTTTACGTTGGCATAAGAAGTATGCACAGGGTCACAATTCTTGATCTTGGGAAAATGACAGATATCGTCGTTTCAAGCACACAGGAAGAGTTGGATGACCTGAAGAATGATTTAACTCTTATGATTGATTATCTGGTAAAAAGGGTAAATGTGGGCCTTGGTCCAAGTTCAGTTGCTCTTTCACCTGATGGTAAGACTTGTTACGCTGCAAATTATTTCACAAACAGTGTATCTGTTATTCAGGCAGGCGAAGAGCCTCAGGTTATAGCAACAATACAGACTGGTCCGGAATGGGAGCCGCTCGAAAGAGGGGAACCGCTAACAGTTCCTGAAGTGCATTACAGGGCAAAACACTCTCCGTACAAAAGTGAGTTGGTAAGATATGGGCAGTTTTTGTTTAATGAAGCATCATGGACACTGCAGGGTGAGTATTCATGTGCAAGTTGCCATTACGAAAGAGGCCAGACTACAGGCGTGGTATGGGATCTTGGTGATGAAGGATGGGGAAGTTGGAAGAATGCAAAGTATATCAGAGGCGGAAGGTATCTTCCTCCATTCAGACATGAGGGTTTCACGGGCCATCCTGATGAAATCGTAGGTGCATGTTCCTCTATTGACAGGGTGTGTGGTCGTGACCCTGGATTTGTGTTCAGAAGTGAGAATTTCTCTCCTGAAAGACTGGAGGCATTGGTCGCTTACATCAGGTCTTTAGAGTTCACAGGAAGTCCTTTCAGAAATGAGGATGGATCATTGACAGAAGCTCAGAAAAGAGGATGGAAGGTATTCAGTGATCCAAAGGTGGGCTGCAGTGAGTGTCATCCTGGAGATCCTAAGAATCCAAGGGCGTTGTTCAGTGACGCACAGACTCATGATGTTGGAACCGGAAGAGTTGGTAGGGATGGTTTCAGGACTACACCAGGTGCAGTATATAACATGAGGGCATTGGAAGCAGGTGTGGATCCTTATGGTGAAGAGTATGATGTGCCTATTATTGGACTTGATCTCGTAAAAGAGTTTGATACTCCTACATTGAGAGATATCTATGCTTCAGGTACATATTTCCATGATGGCAGTGCAGAGACTCTGATGAATACATTTGATAACACTGTCACTACAAAAGATATGCATGGTGTTACATCACATCTGTCTAATCAGGAGATGCAGGACCTTGTTGAGTTTATGAAGGCTTTATAAATTCCATTATCTAGAATATATAGTATCCATTTTGACGGATACTATATATTCTATGATGAGTTTAACTTAAGAGATTTTTTTGTGTTTCATTTAAAATACTAAAAAGGAAAGGAGTAAACCAACTTATGAAGAAGGGATTTTTAAAGTCTATTGCCCTGGTTGGTGTTGTTGCTATATGGGGGCTCTTCAGCAGTGCAGACTGCCAGGCTCAAATCATGACAGGCGGGGCTAAGCCTGGTAAGGCTATTTGGGGCGACTACTGGGGTATGGCTAAAGAGATTCAGGGAGAGGTTGATACTGTTGTTTTTACACAGTCTAAGCCTACATCTGCAGGCGATCCATATCACCAATACCCGAAGTATGTTTCTAATGATAGCAGGATCGTATCATACAA
>JANLHC010000240.1 GCA_024654465.1 Candidatus Scalindua sp. | reverse complement strand
GCTGCCTCCGGCAGCGACTTTTCGCCACTAAGGCACCAAGCCACAAAGAAAAACTTAGTGTCTTAGTGACTTTGTGGCAACTTTGAAATTCCTATGCATAAATTTAATCAAAAAAAAAGGCGCTCAGATAATGAGCGCCTTTTTTCTATCTTATCACTACGGATAAATTGTATCCGCATGAATGCACTTATTTAATAGTCCAACTCCGATACTTCCCACACGTTGCCCGTTGGTATACCACTCTTCTTCTTTGGTGTACTTGCGTGGCCTTCACTACTTTCCGTTTTGCTGTGTGAGACCGGTTGTGCTCCGCCTAGTCCCTGCTCTATCGCATGCTCCCTACGCAATCTCATATTCTCTGATTGCACCTTTCCAAGCTGCATGAGCATTGGCGCCTGCCCCCACCACCACATTACGTCCTGCTGGGCATGGGCATAACCTTTGTAGCCCTGAAGCTTATACCAGAACCACATTTTGGCATATTCCGTCTCTATCAAAGACGGGTTATTATCGCCCTGGTAAAACATGGCATACACACCAAGGATCGGCCCGACAACCGGTACCTTTCCTCCTAATGTCTTGAAGGCATTATATACACCATCACCGACTAAGGATGCCGGTAATAACTCGGCAAGCTTGTCTCCAAGCGGATAGATATCGCGTTCTGCCACAGACGGGTACAGGATATCGTCAGCAATGAGATTATCAATTATAAGCTGCGCACTATCCGTGATCTTGAAAGCCTGGAACATGTAATCGTCAAGCTGCTCTAACCAGGTGGTTGCAAATCGAGGGCTATGACAATTTGAACAGACTTCTATCCACTTATCTCTCTTATCAAGGTTCTCATCTGAGTATAGATCAATCTTTGGAGCTATAATGTTTATCCCATAAGGATAATCCTTCAGCGATGACTCATACTCAATATTTGACGGAGGAACTGTTCCCATACGCCAGATACCCTTTGAAACGAAATTATGCGTAAACCTTCCACCGCCCTGATACATATGGCAGAACTGACATGTTGGCGTACGGTAGTCATCACCAACCTGTACATGAGCAAGAGGCTTGTCAAAATTATACTCCTCTCCTTCCATCTCTAGAATGATTCCATGCTTTGATTCACCATAGGACTCAGCATCCGGATGATCAGGCCCCATGTGACAAGTCATACAGGCTTTTGGCTGTCTAGCCTCAGCAGCAGAGAATGAGTGCCTTGTGTGGCATGGATCACATTTGGTAGAGATACCATGGCACATATCACAACCTCCATTACCTGCCAACCAACCCCTTCTATCCGCCTCAGGATACCAAGGGACAAGAACGTTAGCCTCCATCGCCTGTATGTGGTTTGGACGCCCATGGTTCTTTTCGCTGTTGAACTGACGTACCTGTCTTTCATGGCATTCGCTGCATACTTCAGCGTTTGGCATTCTTATCTCGTTTTTCACCGTATCAGCGTGACAGTCGAAACAGTCAACATTGATAATTTCTCTTCCTATTGATTCCTCTATAATCTTAGTCTTACGGGCAATCAAATCGGTTTTTCTTGGATTGAAATGAGCAGATCCTTTCCAATCATCTACGGCTCCGGTATTGATACCATCATGACACCTGATACAGAGATCTCTGCGCCCTTTTTCAATAAACAGAGAATGGTCCAGAATATCCATTTGTACATAATGTCTCATTGGGGACATATACATCTGCATCGCCAATGGTTTGTAATAATCTTTGAATAAACCGGCACCCTCACTCAGACCAACATTGTCCTTAAATACCGGACTGTACCAGTCAGGAAAGCCCTCATAAATATCCATAGTTTTCGCAACGTATGGTTCTTTTTCTGCCGTCTTTTCTTCATGCGCCTGGACTATTCCTGAAAACTGTATGGCTATAACCAGCAATGCCACAGTAAGGAAAAGCATCAGTTTTTTTACGTAATTCATAATACTCATTCTCCTTTAATTTATATAAAAATCTTATTCAGCATGTTCTTTTGTTGATTTCTTTTCGCCAAGTGACTTTACAAAATGCACCATACACCAGCGATCTTCATCTGACAGTTCGTTGGCAAAGGATGGCATCGGTGTGCCGTTCATACCTGTTGTAAATCTCATATAGATATCCCTATTTGTTGCTCCGCCTTTAAACTTATCCCCACGGGTAAAATCATAAGGCAAAATCGGGATCCCCCATTCATCTTCAAGATCGTAACTGCTTGGACCATCGCCATTTCCTGTCTCACCATGACACTTAAAGCACTCTTTCTGAAAATAAAGTTCCTTACCCCTTGCAATGGTCTTCTGTGTAGCCATCATCTCAGACCCTACAACTACCGATGCTTCCGGTTCCCTGTACTGCCAGGCTTCAGAAAAACTCTTTAATACCGGAAGCAATGATTTAATTTGATCTAAATCAAGAATATCCCACGGCATCATAGATGTCCCGTGAACCCCAACAGAAATTACATGAATAAGATCTGCATCCGTAGGTAGTGAACCTGTGGCGTTGGTACGAATCTTGTATTGACCTTTTGTAAAATCTCTGGGTTTTGGATAAAGGGCTCCATATAATGGACCGTACCCATCTCCTTCTTCGCCGTGACACGGCGCGCAGTATTTATTATAAAGGTCTTTTCCTTCAAGCCTGTCTCCTGCCATTACCGTGTTACCAAGGCATAGCATGGACACGAAAACAATAATGATTGCACTGAACAGAATATTCCTCCAGTACAAATTGCTTCCTCCATTAATTCCTTTCTTAACTTTCAAATATGCCACAGATTATTCCTCCTAAAACTTAAAAAAAATATGTCATTAATAAATCGACAAATACATCTATGCCACACATCTTCACTTTCAATTAATTTATCCAGGTGTCTGTTTATTCTCAAGAAGAGCATGTGGCTTAGCCATAGAAATATAAAAGCAAATTCAATGACTATTCAAACGCTTTTACAAAGTGCGGTATTATAACATTTTCACAGTTTTTTCAAACTAAATTCTAAACTACAAAAAAACTCTATTGTTTATGCATACTAACAATATTTTATCTGGGCATAAGCTCTTCCTCCAAAGCGACACCGCTTCCGAACAATACTTATTATAGAGGCCCTCGATATTTCTCTTTTAAAGAGGAGAAATATCTATTTTCCTTTGTGCGTGTTGCGAGGCACCATAATTTAAGCAAACACCGGCTACGGACGCTACCCGTAACCGTACATGCTGAGCCTAATTTACGGCTAATAAATTGCGGTCGATATAAGGCAAGTGTAATAACACCTAAAAAAGATAATAATAACAGGCTATTCGTATTACAAATTTTGTTAAACCTACGTTCTCCGTCCGGAAGTTCAATGCTTTTTCTTAAGTTCTTCTATTTCTCTCTGCCATTCCTCCTCCTGCCTCTTTCGCTCAGTAATATCCCTGATTATCCCTTCAATACGGACGGGTTTGCCTGCTTCATTTTTAACCATAGT
>JANLHC010000239.1 GCA_024654465.1 Candidatus Scalindua sp. | reverse complement strand
AAATCTGCGGTTAGTCATAGTTAACCCTTGACAATAGTTAAAGAAATCCATATTCATCCTGAAGCTGCCATCTTCCTTTACGTCAACTATTTCTTCCATTATGATATCGGTATACTTTGGCTCTCCGTAAGGTGCCAGCCCCATAACCTTATACTCACCAGAGTTTACCTTAAAACCCGTATAATAGGTAAATGCTGAATATAGCAGCCCCAAAGAGTGTGGAAATGAAATCTGCTCTTTTATTTCTACCCTGTTCCCACTACCAACACCCCACGTAGTAGTTGCCCACTCCCCTACACCATCAAAGCAGATAACAGCAGCCTCTTCAAACGGTGAAGGGAAAAAAGCACTGGCGGCGTGAGATTCGTGATGTTCGGTAAAAAGAACTTTTCCCTTCCAACCAAGCTCCTTCTTTATAATCTTTGGAAGATGAAGTTTTTTACTCAACCAGATGGGCATTGCCTTTCTGAGGCTTATCAACCCACTGGGAACAAAGCTCAGATATGTCTCCAAGAGTCGATTAAATTTAATCAAGGGTTTATCATAGAACACCACATGGTCTATCTGAGCAATGTTTATACCCGCCTCTTCCAAACAGAATTCCGCTGCCATCCGTGGGAACACATCGTCATACTTTTTACGCGTAAATCTCTCTTCCTGTACAGCAGCAACAATATTCCCGTCTCTTATAAGAACAGCAGCGCTATCATGGTAATATGCAGATATTCCGAGTATGTACATTTCTGTCCTTAATTAAAACAATGCATAGATAAATGGAGCGACGGCACTCGACTCGGTAAATATAATCAATGCCCCCAGTAAAACGAGAATAATTATGATTGGCAATAACCAGAACTTCTTCCTCACCTTCATAAACCCCCACAACTCGCTTATCAATCCCATTCCATACCCTCCTTAAAACTGTCTTTCATAACGAGTTCTATCTTTCAATCCTTCCAATTCATATGGCTCCCAGTATGTCCCTTCAGCTGACATCTTTCTCTTCATTGAATCCTTTCTCATTATCTTCATTATAAGGCCGGTTGGGATAAAGATTAAGATAAAAACTAAGCTCAAGATTACCTGTGTATTAAACCAACCAACAGCATGTGCGAGCTTCATCCATAGTTTAAAGACGGGACGAAGTAAAACTGGAATAAAAATGGCAATGGGCAGTATAACAAACACGGTACACATAAATGAGTAGCTTAAGATGGATGGATAGTGTCTCCAGGAAAGAACCACAAAGATAGCACAAAGAACCAAAAAGACTGCCCGTATGTCACGCTTTTCTTTTTTTATGTCAGCACTCATGAATTTCTTCAATCCTCAATTTTCCTCCATCATATTAACTCATGATTCATTGCTACTCTAAGGATCATATTTCGATAAACAAGGAAGTCATTAAGACATCTATTTTCCAAAGTAAAACTGAAAACTAACAAACAATAAATTATATTAATTTGCTAAAAACAGGTATCAACATCTGATTTTAGACTCCAGCCACAACTATTTGGTTTGTGCTCAACCTTTTTGAGCAGATAGAATGTGTATGACGCCAGGCCGGGAAAATATTTTGCACAATACTTAACTATTGGATAAGGCAGAGGATAAAGCGTTGCAGCACCCATTGATTGCAATTTGAAGTTTGTGTTTTGTTTGATAAATTTCAGGAATTCTTTATGGGTAAAACTTCGAATGTGTGGGCCATTTATGACACTACATGAGGGTTGTCTGCCAAAAAGGATAAAAAAACGGTTATGAAGGGCAGCGATATTTGGGATTCCTATTATCAAATGACCTCCAATTCTTAAGACCCTGTCCATTTCTGATAGTGGCAGGAATATATTCTTTAAATGTTCAATAACTTGATTACATACAATTACTTCAATTTCCTGATCCTGAAAAGGAAAAGTGTCATGTTCTAAATCGATACCCAGTACCTTAAAGTGTTTTTTTGCTAACTTTACAAACTTTGGTTTTAGCTCGATGCCGTAAACCCTCTCTGGAGGAACCGATAACATTCTTGCGTATTGTATCGTTTTTGTGCCTTCAGCACAGCCAACGTCCAAGAGAGAGTTTGATTTAGGAACGTTTTTCAGCATATTCAAGACTGCTTCATAGGTCCTTGCTCCTTCATACCTAGCTTGAACACAAAAACGATAAAATTGTCTGAAAAAACTCAGCATATTATCTCAACTTATCTCATTATTTATTAATGCTATCTTTAATCCACCCCTTTGTTATTAGAAAATGAGCTATCGCTTCAGATACCAACCCATATGCATCGGCATTGGGATGTTGGTCCAAAAGGCTCAATCTCAATTTGCTGACATCTTTTCCAGAGAAAACAGGCAAAAGATCCAATACTTCAATTTGATTACTCTGGCAGAATTCCGAGATCTTCTTATGAATATCCGGAAATGGATA
>JANLHC010000024.1 GCA_024654465.1 Candidatus Scalindua sp. | reverse complement strand
AAGTGTCCATACCTGTCAATAGTCGTCTGAATAGTGGCTTTGTGAGACAAGTGGAGTGGGAGAGTTGTTGGGATCGCGGGTGAAAGTTTATGATACAGCGCTACACCGTACGGCAGTTTTGTTATGGGAGAATCACGTAGCAATAGAACGAGAGTTGTCAAAGAATATATAAAACTATAATTGTGGATTATCGCACAAACTTTATTATATTGTAAAGCCTGTAACCTTCATTTTTTTAATATTGACAGTTTTGTAAATAAAAGTATAATCCACGGATTCTTAATTTCACATTTCTTTCCCGCTAAAAAAAAATACATACGTAAAAGTATTTTACATATAGAGCAAGTCATTTAACCCAGTCACCATTATAATAAATTAGCATAACGGCTAATTGATTTTGTCATATTGCAAAGAAACTGACGGAATAGGAAAAGTTTGCCACCCTGCACACTTAACTATTTTGACGTGGTTTTATATGCAGTTATAATGTTAAATTGATATATTAAATCGTTCGTAGTCGGAGAATATTTTATGTACATTATTTTTGGTTGTGGTGTTACGGGGAACGCTGTTGTTGATGCACTGAGCAATGCCGGCAGAGAGGTATTGATCGTAGATAAGGATGAGAAAGTCTTATCTTCATGGAAGAAACAAGGCATTAAGGTAATGGCGTCAGACATGCAAGCATTCGATTTGAACTCTCAGTACCGCGACAGCTCTATTATATTTGCAATCCTCACCGGGGATTTTGATGGTAATCTGTCACTGGTGAAGAGATTAAAGGAGAAACTGCCAAATAATTTTGTCCTGGCAAAGGCATATAATGACGAAGAGGCTAAAGCGCTGGAGTCAAACGGTGCCGATATAATATTGAATACAGGGACTGTTCTGACGAATACAGTATTGTCCGCATTTGAAAATGTCAAAATGAAACTTTCCGCCTTTACATTGGTTAACATGATCAAAGAATCAAACGGCAAAGAGATGGCAATCTTCCTACAGGACAATCCTGACCCTGATGCGATTGCGTCAGGACTTACCCTGAAATATATTTGCAAGCACTGTGACGTCGAAAGTAAGCTCTATTATGGCGGTACTATCAGTCACCAGAAAAACAAGACATTAATTAATTTATTAAATATTGATTTAATAAGTATAAAAACAAAAGAAGCCGTAATGGAAGTAGTGCGGTCTGCAGGTAAGATTGCATTAATTGAAGCATCGATTCCTGCAAGGAACAACGTCTTACCTGAAGAGGTAACACCTAATTTTATATTTGATCATCACCAGGTAGATCTCAGCTCAGTTAAGGGAGATTTTGTTGATATTCAAATTAACATTGGTGCAACCGCAACAATTATGACTAAGTACATACGTCAGTTAGACCTGAAACCGGATATATCGCTTGCTACGGCCTTATTATATGGCATTCGTACGGACACAAAGGAGTTTACAAGAAATACATCTCCGGATGATATGAATGCAGCATCATACCTCTCACCACTGGTGGACAAAGATATTATGAGCCAGTTAGAGCATCCTCCCATGAGTTTAGAAACTCTGGATATTATTGGCAGAGCAATAAGAAACAAAGAAATAAGGGGTTCATACCTTGCGTCATTTGTAGAGTTTATTAGTGATAGAGACGCATTGCCACAGGCAGCAGAGATGATGCTGCACTTAGAGGGCGTATACACTGTTCTTGTTTTTGGGATAAACGACGATAAGGTCCAGTTATCTGCAAGAAGCAGGGATACTAGAGTGAACCTGGGACTGATTCTGCAGAGTGCATTTGGTGAGTTAAATTCAGGTGGTCACGCAACGATGGCAGCCGGAGCAATTAATCTCGGAATACTTGGTGACGCAAATGACAGGACGTCTCTTTTAAAAGTAACTTCTGATGCTGTCAAGAAAAAATTCTTTTCCGCAGTAGGTGCTGAGTTCGAGCAGGAAACACAGCCAACAGGCGAAGAATCTCAGGCCAGCCTAGTTTGAACAAAAACTGAAACAGCTAATCTGCAATCAAAGACTATCTTCTTCTTTCCAATTTGCTGACTGAATGTTTGAATAGTATTGAAATTTACCGGATTCAAATTTCCGTTTTAAAATCTCTTTTAGCCGCTTTTTCAACCTACCTCTAAAAAATGGAACCATTAAGACAAATCCAAATATATCTGTTATCATTCCCGGTGTTATTAACAGAGCACCGGCAATCAGAATAAAACAACCATCAATTAGACTGTCTGTGGGGATAATTCCATTTTGCAAATCCACTCTTATTTGCCTTTGGACACCTAAACCCTGACTCCTGGCAAGTAAGCCGCCTATGATGCCGGTTATAAGCACAATCATTATCGTTTGGAAAGATCCCAAATACCTTCCAACCTGTATCAGAAGATATAACTCTATTAAGGGAATAACCGTAAATAATAAAATAAGTCTGATAAGCATATTATTTTTATTTTATATTTATATAATTCTGAATAAATTCGAAAAAAGCTTGACTTAAAGTTTTCATTTCACATAACATATCATACTATTATTCTCCAAAGTCTACCGTTGTACTGTAAAACACTTTTTTAGAGATTTTATGGCAAACTTAGTAAGCAAAACCAGAAAAAAATTGATAATCAAAGAGTTAGATCCAGGTACTGACTTGTTGAAGATCTTTCATCATACCCAGGATCACGCAAAAAACTTTTTTCTTGATAGTGCGGATAACAACGAAAAGACTGGAAGGTACTCATTCATAGGGTACGATCCTTTTCTTACCGTTATGTCAAAGGGTAGTAATATATTGACGCAAAATCGTAAAAGTATTGCCAGAAAAAACGGGAACCCATTTGATGAGTTGCGACATCTGTTAAGCAGCTTTCATTTGGAAAACAGTTTTGAGTCTATCCCGTTTACGTGTGGCGCTGTTGGATACTTTGCCTACGACCTATGCCATTTCATCGAGAAACTTCCTGATACCACAATAGATGATATTGAATTCCCGGAAATGTGTTTCTGCTTTTATGATACAGTTATTGCTGTTGATCATCTTGAGAACAAATGTTTTTTACTATCGGTAAATATTAATCAGAATTCTCAAAAAAGTACAGCGAAAAGAATTGACCATGTGTTAAAAATGATTCGTAATGGATCGAATATCCCCGATGAAGAAGAATCACTATTTAATGGCAGCAGAATAAAACGAAAGATAATAAGTAACTTTTCTAAAGAGAATTATTTAAAGGCAGTAGAACGCGCAAAACAGTATATCAATGCGGGTGATATTTATCAGGTTAATCTTTCACAGCGCTTTCAGACACAGATAGAAGCTTCACCTTACGATATATATAAAAGATTAAGAAAAATAAATCCTGCATCATTTTCAAGCTACTTGAGATTTGACAATAAATACGTAGTCAGTTCGTCTCCGGAAAGATTCATGTCTCTACAAAATGCAACGGATAGTACCAACAAACAGAGTAGTGGTTTAGTGCGCAACATACAAACAAAGCCAATCAAAGGCACCCGGCCAAGAGGCAAAGATGAAGGTATAAACAAAAAGATGCAGGAAGAGCTGCTCTCAAGCGAGAAAGACGACGCAGAATTAGCAATGATTGTAGACCTCGAACGAAACGATCTTGGACGCGTATGTAATTATAATACAGTAAAGGTAACAGAGAAGAAAAAACTGGAGGCACATCCTACGTTGTATCACCTTGTTGCTACAGTCGAAGGAGAGCTACATCCGCGATATGACGCAATAGACTTGCTAAAGGCAACATTTCCCGGAGGTTCAATAACCGGTGCGCCGAAAGTAAGGGCCATGCAGATTATTGATGAATTAGAGCCCACCAAACGTAGTGTATACACCGGTGCGATGGGGTATTTAAGCTTTAATGGAAATATAGATTTAAACATTGCGATAAGAACATTTTTAGTAAAAGATGATCATATTTTTTTTCAGGTTGGCGGTGGAATCGTTGCTGATTCAAACCCGGAAAACGAGTATCAGGAAACGCTGCACAAAGCCCGGGCATTGATAGAGACGCTTGAGTAGTGTTTTTTTGATTTTTAAATATTGACAGGAGTTTGTACTGGAGTCCTTTCGAAAGAAAGGACGCGCAACCTGCCCGACTGAGAACATTCTTAAATTGTGTACAGGATTATTTTTTTGGAATGCGGTGAGCATGTCACTGCTTTAAAACGCATCATCACGGATGATGCACTCCATATTTATCATGACTAAATTCATCTTTTTAAATGGCAAAATAATTCCGGATACAGAAGAGTCTGTCTCGACAGATGACAGAGGGTTCCTCTACGGTGACGGTATTTATGAAACACTCCGTTCATATGATGGGAAACCTTTTAAGCTTGCTGAGCATCTGGAACGGATGCGTTATTCCGCGAAACAGCTCAGGATTTCATTTGAATATACAAATGCAGAAATCAGTGAAACAATAAAAATATTAATTGATAAAAACAACATCCAGGATGCTTATATCAGGATTACACTTTCAAGGGGAGCAGGTGGTGGCAGACTTCAAATGGACGACAATATCGAACCAACTACCCTGATTCAGGTCAAACCATTTACGCCTTATGATAGTAAGCTTTATGACGAAGGAATGACCCTGGTTGTTTCCGATTACAGAAGAAGCACAACATGTCCTATCTCCCGCTACAAATCTACAAATCTACTGCAAAGTATTTTGCGGAAAGAAGAGGCAAATAAGAAGTCTGCTCACGAGACTATAGTCCTCAATACAGATGGTTATGTAGCCGAATGCGTGGTAAGTAACATTTTTATGGTAAGTGGTGGGAGTGTCATTACCCCTTCACTTGATACAAATATTCTGCCGGGAATCACAAGAATAACAGTGCTGAATATTTGCAAAAACAAAAGCATCCCTGTCAGTGAAGATCGTTTCACAACCGATAGATTAATCAAAGCGGATGAAGTATTTATTACTAATTCGCTGATGGAAATAATGCCCGTTTCAAGGATTGATGATTATAAGATCGGAAAGGTTATACCGGGAAAAATCACACAGCAACTTATGAGCGGTTACAAACGCTTGACTTAACAACCACTATAATGAAACTGATAGTCTTTGGGAAATCTTATCCTTGGCCAAAACAGGAAACATGAATCATTCTATTTTTTAATAATTCAAATCACTCCCACTCAATAGTACTTGGCGGTTTTGAGCTGATGTCATAGACAACACGGTTAACACCTCTGACTTCATTAATTATGCGGCTCGAAATACGGGCCAGCACTTCGTACGGTATCTTTACCCAATCTGCCGTCATAAAGTCGGTGGATTCAACAGCTCGAAGAGCAATAACGTTCTCGTAGCTTCTCTCATCTCCCATAACACCAACGGTACTCACCGGTAAGAAGACGGCAAATGCCTGAGCAATTTGCCTGTAAAGACCTGCCGATTTGATCTCCTGTATCATTATTTCATCCGCATATCTGAGGGTCTGCAATCTATCGTCTGTAATATCTCCTATTATCCTTATGGCAAGGCCGGGACCGGGGAAAGGATGTCTCCATAAAATATCATCCGGCAGCCCAAGCTCAAAACCCATTTTTCGAACCTCATCTTTAAAAAGCTCCCTGAGGGGTTCAACAAGTTCAAAACCCAATTCCGCAGGCAACGCACCCACATTGTGATGGCTTTTAATAGTAACAGCAGGACCTCCATGCACAGAAACGCTTTCTATAACATCCGGGTACAGGGTGCCCTGTGCCAGGTATTTGATGTCAGCAATTTTATTTGCTTCATCCTTAAATACATCAATAAATTCGTGACCAATGATCTTTCGTTTCTGCTCAGGGTCGGTTACACCTGACAATTTTTCTAAAAACCTGTCCTTTGCATCAACAAAATGCAAATCTACCTTGAAGTTTTTCTTAAAGGTTTCAATCACACTTTCGGATTCATTCATTCTCAGTAATCCATTATCTACGAAAACACAAGAAAGATTACTGCCTATCGCATTGTAAATAAGAGCGGCGGCAACCGCAGAATCTACACCTCCTGATAAACCACATATAACCTTTTCTTTCCCAACTTGATTTCGTATTTTCTCTACCGCACTCTTTATATAGGAACTCATCTCCCAATCACCTGAACAACCGCAGATTTTGAAAAGAAAATTGTTCAGTATTTGACTACCGGATGGAGTATGCGTAACTTCCGGATGGAATTGAACACCGTAGAAATTTCTTTCTTTATGTTTTGCTGCAGCGTATGGACAATTATCAGTAGATGCAAGTGACTGGAAATCATCCGGAAGCGCCGTTGCCTGGTCACCATGACTCATCCAGACATCTATAGTATTGTCCAGTGAAGAAAAAAGTGTGGAGTGGTCTTTAATGGTACATCTTGTATTTCCATATTCCCTATTTTCCGATGATTTTATCTCAGCGCCTAATATCTGGCTACCCAATTGAAACCCATAACATATTCCTAAAATTGGTATATCCATATAAAGTAGTTTCTCATTACATCGTGGAGCATCTGAAACATAAACACTGGCAGGTCCACCACTCAAAATAATGCCTTTAGGATTCTGTTGTTTTATTTCTTCTGGTGTTATTTTATGTGATACGATTTTGCTGTATACGTTTTGTTCCCTGATTCTCCTTGCAATCAGATGAGAATACTGTGAACCAAAATCTACTACAAGTACGCTTTCGTGTGTTTTGTTATGCATTTTTTCTAAAATCCCAAAAAATTCTTTCTAACTCAATACAGCAGAACAACATAACTACAACTTTGTGATAGCAGAAGAATATATACAAAGCTGAGCCTCATTTTTACAAGACTGTACACGTAATACAACATATTATACAAATAATCAAGTCAGTTTTTTTTATGAACTATATAGCAAATTCCGGGTAGTTTCAGAGCGTTAGAAAACCCTTGACTTTATTTTTTTATTGGTTATATTCATTCAAAATTCGATCAAAATACTCTTTTAAAGACTAAAGAAGTATGGTATCATCCAGATCGGTTGAGTTTGCTAAACAGCTAAATGGAGGGGTAAATTGAAAGTAGCAGAACTAGCACAATATAAAAGAATACTTTTAGATCTCAGGAAAAAACTGGTTGGTAACGTGACCTTTATGGAGGATGAAGCTTTAGGAAAATCCAGGCAAGATGCATCTGGTGATCTATCAAATGTCCCTATCCACATGGCTGATGTAGGCACCGACAATTATGATCGAGACCTGACCATTGGGTTGATTCAAAATGGCGAAGAGGAATTGAAAGCTATCGATAACGCTTTGGAAAGAATAGGAGACAAAACTTATGGCTCTTGTGAGGAATGCGGAACGAAAATTTCTAAAGCACGTCTTACGGCATTGCCTTATGTGCACAACTGCATAGAGTGCCAAAGGCTGGAAGAGGGAGAAGAATAAACTGGCAGATAGCAAGGTTTCGAAAAATACTACACTATTTTTGATTGTTACTTTTTGTGGTATTCTTCTTGATCTTATAACGAAATGGATAGTATTCGCAAAATTCAATGATGCCGGAAGATATACAATTATAAAAGGGTTTTTAGGTTTAGTTTGCAGTAGAAATGAGGGTGTTGTTTGGGGCCTTGCTCAAGGCAGAAACAACGTCCTCATTTTTTTTTGTATAGCGGCAATAGGTGCTATTCTGTGGTTTTATAAAAGTTTTGATAAATCAGGATTCTCTTCTGATATTGCTTTTGGCATGATACTCTCAGGTGCAATAGGGAATTTATGGGATAGAATCTTCCACCACCATGTCAGGGATTTCATAGATGTCCATTTAGGCATGGGATATCATTGGCCGACATTTAATATGGCGGATTCTCTCATATGTGTGGGGGTTGGCCTGATTCTTTATGAAACGCTGTTTACAAAAAAGAAGGGAAGTTCACTCACACAGAAGAATGTGCCGAAGTAAGTTCCTGATATTTTTTCAATAAACTGAGAGTAATTTCACCGGGGTTTCCAGTGGCGATTTTTCTTCCGTCTATTTTGGCTACGGGGATGATTTCTGCTGCAGTCCCAGTCAAAAAGCATTCATCGGCATTAAATAAATCATCCGGTGTCATCTGCTCTTCTTTTACCGTTATGCCTGCTTCTTTCGCAAGTTCAATAACGACGTTTCTCGTTATTCCTATCAAAATTCCCGCAGAAACCGGAGGCGTGAAAAGTTCACTATCTTTTACTATGAAAATATTGTCTCCGGTACATTCTGCAACATAACCATCTTTATTTAACATGATACCTTCCGCAGCACCGGCTTTAATACACTCGATCTTTGCCATAATATTATTAAGATAATTCATGGATTTTACCGTGGGGTTGAGTGCTTCAGGATGATTGCGAATTGTATGGACGATAATTGTATCAAGACCCTTTTCATATAACTCTTTAGAGTAGAGTTGAATGGTATCTGTTATAATTATAAGTTGTGACGAATCACAATTAAAAGGGTCAAGACCAAGTTTTCCTACACCCCTGGTTACTACCAGTCTAATATAAGATTCACTTAAGTTGTTAGCCTTTAATGTATCCAGAACGGCATCCTTAAGCTCATCCTTGGTCAACCCTATTTCCAGGTCAATTGCCTCTGCTGAATCATAAAGCCTGTCAATATGTTCTGAAAACTTGAATACCGCACCATTGTAACATCTAATCCCCTCAAATACTCCATCACCATATAACAAACCATGGTCAAAAACAGAAACCTTAGCCTCTTCTTTTGGATATAATTTCCCGTTTATATATACCTTAGGTTCCATCTGTTATAATGCTCCTTTTAGTTACTAGAATAGTCAATAATCTTGCCATCAGCCATCCTGATTACACGACCTGCTGATTCAGCAAATCTTTCATCATGGGTAACAATTACCACCGTTTGCTTAGTCTTTTCATTCAAATCCCAAATCAATCTCTGGATTTCACGTCCTGACTTTGTATCAAGATTGCCTGTAGGTTCATCACATAACAATATCTCAGGATCATTCATTAACGCCCTGACAATTGCCACCCTCTGTTTCTCTCCACCTGAGAGTTCGTTTGGTCTATGATTTATTCTATTTCCAAGACCTACACGATCTAAAAGCTGTATCGCTTTTTCTATGTGATCTTTTTTAGATGTTGTCTTAAAAAATCTTCTGCCGATCAAGCGAGGCATCATAACATTTTCTAATGCATTAAAATCCGGCAAAAGATGATAAAACTGAAATACAAACCCGAATATTCTGTTCCGCTTTTCGGCTAATTTTCTCTGCCCAACAATACTTAAGTTTTCACCCTTAAAACTTACATGGCCCGAAGTTGGCGAATCTAGTATACCCAGGATGTGGAGGAGTGAACTTTTACCTGCACCTGAAGCCCCCAAAATGATTAATATCTCACCCTTTTTTACGTCCAGATTCACCCTGTCGAGCACACGGATAGACGTTTTACCAATTGTATATTCCTTACTGATTTCTTTCGCGCATAGGTAATCGTTGGCAATCTTTTCTATCATGTCTTAAAATTTTTACAAATAATTAAATGTATAGGAAATTCAAAATAGGCGAGGAAACCCTCCCTACTTTATCAAGATTGTTGTCGTAGCAATGGAAATAAAATCACGTCTCTAATGGAAGCACTGTTTGTCAGGATCATTACCAGTCTGTCAATCCCGATTCCTAAACCACCAGCAGGCGGCATTCCGTACTTGAGTGCCTTTAAAAAATCTTCGTCTATCTTTCCCGCTGTATCATCATCAGTTACCTGTTCATGAAATCGCTTACTTTGTTCGATCGGTTCATTAAGTTCTGAATAGGAATTGGCGAGTTCCATTGTCGCTATGTACATTTCAAACCTCTGTGCAAGGTGAGGATTATCATCGCAGGACTTTGTTAGCGGACAAATGCTGACAGGGTAGTCTATTACGAATGTTGGATTCCACAACTCTTTTTCAACGAGATTTCCAAAAATATGTTCAGCAATAATGTCCTTGTGAACGCCTTCAACCGCCATACCTAATTCTTTGCCTTTCGCTTTCAACTCGTCTTCATCGTCTAAATCAACTGAAGCATGTTTAGATAAAAGTTCTGAAAATGTACTTCTCTGCCAAGGAGGAGACAAGTCTAATGTTCGTTCGCCATAAGGAATCTCAAAAGTGCCATACAGATCGTGCGCCAGGCCGGAAATCAGAGTTTCAGTTAGTTCCATCATTCCGTTATAGTCGCTGTATGCCTGATAGAGCTCCATCATCGTAAACTCCGGATTATGCCGTGTAGAAAGACCTTCATTCCGAAAATTACGGTTAATTTCGTAAACTCTTTCCATACCTCCGACAAGCAGTCTCTTTAAATACAATTCGGGTGCTATTCGCAAAAACAGTTCCATATCCAAGACGTTATGATGGGTAATAAAAGGCTTTGCCACCGCACCCCCTGGGATAGGCTGCATCATAGGAGTTTCAACTTCAACGAATTTTCTGTTATCAAGGAAATTCCTGATTGATTTTATAATGCCAGATCTCTTCAAAAAAAGATCCATCACATCATCATTTGACGAGAGATCAATGTAACGCTGCCTGTATCTGATTTCAACATCTTTCAAACCATGCCATTTTTCTGGCGGAGGAAGCAATGCTTTGGAAAGCACTGTAATGTCGTCAGCAAATACTGTTATTTCACCAGTTCGAGTCTTAACTAATCCACCCTCAACACCAATTATGTCACCCAGATCCAACAGACGAAAAATTTCATATTTTTCTTCACCCACAGTATTCATCTTCACATAAACCTGAAGTTTGCCTGTCCAATCCTTTATGTGAAGGAATGAAGCCTTACCATGAGGTCTCATAGTCATGATCCTGCCGGCGCATTTCACCTTCTTTCCCTCGTCCTCCTCCGAGTAACTCTCTATTACTTCGTTCAAAGGCGTGGCGTTATTGTAACTTGCGCCGTAAGGGTCTACGCCCTTTTCCCTGAGCTTATTTAATTTTTCTATTCTGGTTTGTTCAAGAGTTTCCAATTGCGTTCTTCTAACGACAGGCACAATAATGTCTTACATTCTATGCTGTCGTCTTTCCTTATGATGGGTTTTGGAGATTTGATGAGATAATTAGAGAGCCAAAGTTAAGAGATTATTTTATCAACAAAGAACTTACTGTCAAGTTAAAATGCAAATTGAAGCTGATGGCAATGATAGGGTTGTGTTTCTCCTTGAATATATGATTTAAAACTATTAGTATTGTGAAAATGAACCAAGGTTTTTCCAAGAAAGAGCGGTTACGAAAACGAAAAGAATTTCAGCTGGTTTTTGATAAAGGTGAGAGATACGGCAACAATCAGTTAAAAATATATGCGCTACCAAATGGCAACTCTGTCTCCCGGCTGGGCCTGGTCGTAGGAAGAAAATTTGGTAATTCACCGAAACGCAATAGATTTAAACGAATTCTTCGAGAAGCATATCGATTGAACAAAAGTTTGTTGCACAACGGTGCAGACATTGTTGTAATTCCAAGACCAGGATTAACAGAACTCACACTAAAGGCCATCGAAGAAAAATTCAAAATAATCCTGATACAAATTAACGATAAGTTAAAAAAATGAAGTATTTAATTGTTAAATTCATACAGGTGTACCAGATAATCCTGTCACCAATTTCACGCCCATCGTGCCGCTACTACCCAACATGTTCGCAATATACGGTAGAGGCAATTGAAAAGAGAGGTATTGTTATCGGATTATTGAAGGGAATCTGGAGAATCATAAGATGTAATCCCTTTGGCGGATCAGGATATGATCCTGTTAAATAAAATGATCAATACAGATAAAAAAATTATCGAATGCGTACCAAACTTCAGCGAAGGACAGAATGCTGATATTGTAGACAAAATTGCATCATCTGTACGATCAACACAGAATGTTAAACTCTTGAACGTCGAACCTGACAAGGACTACAACAGGACGGTAATTACCTTTGCCGGAGAACCACTCTGTGTAAAAGAAGCTGCATTTAAGGCAATATCAACTGCATCCGAACTAATAGACATGTCACGTCAAAAGGGAGAACATCCAAGGATAGGAGCAACTGATGTCTGTCCCATAATACCTGTCGCTAATGTGACAAAGGATGAATGTGTAAGATTATCAAATGAACTGGGAAAAGACGTAGGCGAGAAACTGGGCATTCCTGTGTATCTATATGAAGATGCTGCGAGGTCGGCAGAAAGAAGAAACCTTGAAAATATCAGAAAAGGCGAATATGAAGGACTGGAACAAAAACTGAAAGATTGGATACCTGATTACGGACCCACAGAATACAATGATAAGGTCAGGAAATCCGGTGCCACAGTGATTGGGTCACGATTCTTCCTGATTGCCTATAACGTAAACCTCAATACCAGAAACGTAAGTATAGCCAACGAGATAGCTAAAAAAGTAAGAGAATCCGGTTCTATGATAATTGATGAGGCAGGCGCGAAGAAGAGGGTTCCGGGACTTTTAAAATATGTAAAGGCAATAGGCGTAGAACTAAATGAATACAATATAACACAAGTTTCCCTGAACCTGACTAATTATAAAAAAACCTCTATACACAAAGTATTTGAAACCATAAAGGCCCAGGCCAAAGTACATGGTATAGAGGCAACCGGAAGTGAAGTAATTGGTCTCGTTCCAAAAGAAGCTTTGATAGAAGCCGGTGCATTTTACACAGGTAATAATTCTGAGGAAAAGCTTATCAAGGCGGCAATAGAACATCTTGGGTTAAGTCAATTAAACACATTCGAACCTGAAAAGAAAATAATAGAAAACCTGCTATAATCCGGATTAAGCTGTTCTAAAATTTCTATATTGCGTACTCAGGCTTGCCCAAATCACTATTGCAGATTGAACCGACGGGATTTCCTGCGAAAGGTCCTCGGTGCCTTTTGTCCGGGGAGGTATGGGGTTTTCCTCTCTTTCGAGAGGAGTCCAGTTTGTTTTCACATCACAACTTCAAAGTTGCCTGCCATGCCTCTTTGAGAGCAGAGATCTTCTCAGAGATCACTTTTTCACCGTTTAGGGATAAGACGGTAAACATACCGTTTTCTACCACTTTTCCTATGCAACTATACGAAATGCCTTCAATTGCCGCCTCAAATTCACCCTGTTTCTGCTGCTCAACTTCTACCACAAATCGCGTATTAGATTCAGCAAATAGAACTATATCGTCCCTGGCAATCCCTTCTTTTACTGGTACTTGAGACAAATCAAGTTCCATTCCGTATCCGCCCGCAAAGCTCATTTCAGCTGCCGTAACAGCAATTCCACCCTCCGAGCAGTCATGACATGATCTGACCAAACCCTTTCCTGTAGCATTTGCGAGTAAATCCATCGTTCTCTTTGCAGTCTCTGTGTCTACTTTAGGAACTGAATTCCCTACAAAACCGTGTGTATAATAGTAGTGTGAACCGCCAAGTTCATTTTTTGTCATGCCTATAACATAAATCAGATTGCCGGGTGATTTCACATCCATTGAAATCGCCCTGGTAACATCCGGCATTACACATATGGCAGAGATCAGCAGAGTCGGTGGTATTGCAATAGTTTTATCTCCAGCCGTAAACTCATTATTCAAGCTGTCCTTGCCGGATATAAATGGAGTTCCGTAGTACAACGCAGTGTCATAACATCCTCTTGACGCCCTCACAAGACCTCCCAGACACTCAGGTTTACCCGTATTGCCCCAGCTGAAATTGTCTAAAAGAGCAACTCTTTCCAGACTGCCGCCCACGGATACAACCTGTCGCAAGGCCTCGTCAATTGCAGAAGAGGCCATATGATAAGGATCTATGTCGCCATATTTAGGGTTCATACCATTCGATACAATTATTCCTTTGTTTGAGTTTAAAACCGGCCGGACTATGCACGCATCACCAGGGCCATCATTATCCACTCCCTGCAGCGGTTTCAGAACACTTCCGCCCTGCACCTCATGATCATATTGCCGGATTACCCACTCTTTGCTACAGACATTCCATGAAGAGAGGATTCTTTTCAAATCTTCACCATAATCCGTCTTCTCTTTTATATCCGGTTCTTTATGAGACGGCAAATGCCATGTTGCCTTCCGTGTAATCCTGGGCAGTCCATCATGCAGAAATGCCATTTCAATATCAGCAACCGTCTCACCCTTGTATCTCAAGTGTAATCTTTTGTCTCCCGTAAACTCTCCAATAAATGTAGCTTCTACATCTTCCCCTTCAAAAACGGCTCTGATCTCTTGCATGTTTTCCGGCGGTACAGAAAGCACCATTCTCTCCTGAGCCTCTGAAATCCAGATCTCTGAATAAGACAACCCGTCATATTTAAGAGGTACTTTTTCAAGATCAACAACAGCCCCAAGCTGTTCACCCATCTCACCCACTGCAGAAGAGAGACCTCCGGCACCGCAATCAGTAATATTATTGTACAAACCGAGATCCAGCGCTATTAAGAGTGCGTCCGTAACCTTCCTCTCCATTATCGGATCACCAATCTGAACTGCACCCCCGGATACCACTTCCGATTGATGAGTTAATTCTACAGATGAAAATGTCGCTCCGTGTATACCGTCCCTACCAGTTCTACCACCCACAAGTAGAATCAAGTCACCCTTGTACGACTCCTTTTCACACTTATCCTTTGCAATCAATCCTACATTTCCACAATAAACAAGTGGATTACCTGCATACCTTTCATCGAAAAAAATTGCACCATTCGCTGTAGGTATCCCCATACGATTTCCATAATCCCTGACACCGGAGACGACACCTTTAAAAATTCTTTTTGGATGAAGAACACCTTCCGGAATCTTTTCCTGTGGCATATCCAGAGGGCCAAAGCAGAAAACATCTGTATTTAAAATCGGTTTGGCTCCAAGGCCAGTACCCAAGGTATCTCTTATGACACCACCAATTCCCGTATTCGCACCACCATAAGGTTCGATTGCAGAGGGATGGTTGTGTGTCTCAACTTTGAAACAAATATTATAGTCTTCATCAAACTCAATTATACCCGCATTATCCTTAAATACAGAAACGCACCACGGCTTATTCAATTCTGAAGTAGCTTTTACTATTGTATTGGCAAGAAGATTATCAATATGCTCTCCATTATAATCTATTATCCCCTTAAACGTTTTATGCATGCAGTGTTCAGACCATGTCTGAGCAACTGTTTCCAGTTCAACGTCTGTCGGTTTTCTACCCAGTGCGGCAAAATACTTCTGGACAGCCTTCATCTCAGGAACAGTTAAATACATCTGCCCTCTCTCACTAACTGTCAGAAGTTGTTCATCATCTGCATCCAGTATGTCAAGCTCCTGCCTGTGGAAAACGTAATCTACTGTTCCATTTTTCCCCTCGTAAAACAGATTATCTTTGTCTATGAAAACATCTTCTATTATTTTATTAGCAAGTACTTTGTTTGCGATAGTTTCGAGTTGATCTGTCGTAAGCTGGCCGGCTATCAAAAATCTTTTTGCAGTCTTTACCGATCTGGCACTCAGACCCAAATCTTTAATCCCCTTGACTACAGTGGATTCCACCGGATCCATTACACCCCGTTTACGGGTTACCTCAATCGCATGAACATTATTACCCTGCCATTTGTGGCCAAGCTTGATTTTTCCTGCCTGTATATCTGGTGATCTATTAAGGCAGATATAATCCTGTGTCAGTCCGTCTATTAAGAGTTCGCCGCAGATTCTCCCAATGTCTTCGTCGGACAGATCTCCTTCTATCAGGTACACCTGCACCATGCGAATTTCATCTACAGATGTAATCCCCATATGCACAACCTCTGAAGCTATTTCATTCCCGATGGAATCAGGAAAATGTTCTTTAGTAAAAACCTCTATTCTTGTTTCCATTTTTTCTTATCACGGACTGTCTTTGCCTTTTTCAATCGGCCTAAAAGTTTCTTATCGTTTCCCTGCTCCAGGTCATTTATCGTACACTCTACCTCTTTTGAAAAACATCTCAATGCCTCAATTATTTTCTGCTTATTCTGCTTACTTATACTTAACCAAAGCTCAGGGTCTCCTGAAGCGATCCTTGTCGTATCTCTCAATCCGCTGGCAGCAAATTTCCAATGTTTCTCATCAATGACACCGGCAAGACTGGACGCAACAAAATGAGGTAAATGGCTGACAAGTGCCAGGATCTCATCATGTTTAGAAGGGGTCATAATACTTATTCCGGCACCCAATGCTTTCCACATATTTGACAACCTTGTTATACACTTTTTTGAATTAAGGTTTGTTGGTGTAAGCACACATACACTTCCTTCAAAAAGGTTCGGCCTGGCAGATTCGATACCTCTCTTTTCTGAACCCGCAAGAGGATGTGCGCCTATAAAATTTGGTTTTTCCCCATTACACGTACTCTTTATCTCATTGTTGACCTGAGAAACAATATAATCCTTGGTGCTTCCTACATCAGTTAGAATTGCCGATTTCTTCATCAGGGGGATTATTTTCTTTGCGTAGTCAAGTATGAGGCTTACCGAAGTTGCTAATATTATAATGTCAGCTTGTTTTGCTGCTTTTTCAATATTGGTTGTACCTTCATCTATGGCCTTGATCTTAAGCGCCTTATTTATTGAGACTTTACGGTGTCCAACGCCTATAATTGTCGTTGCCAGACCTCTCTCTTTCAGGCAAAGTCCTATTGAACCGCCTATCAAACCCGTCCCGACTATGGCAACAACTCCGAAGTTCATTCGCTATGTTTTTCCAAAAAAGCTTTAATTAGTACTGCAAATCAAGGGTAAATTTTACATGGCGATGTTAACCTTGCAAGAGAATTTTGTCAATTTTAATTAGTCTATATTCCCTTGATTTGCATAAAAAAACTGCTAAAATCGAGAGAAGTTTGCACCAACAGCTTAAATCAATGAGACTTTATAGATTTTAATGTGGAATTTGTTATGACCAATGGTACAAAAACCATAGAAGATACTATTCTTGAATTAGAACAACGTATTCAAGAACTAAAAAATGATACGAAACAAGATGACACATCTATTCAGATAGAAAAACTGGAAGAACAAAGAACATGTCTTCAGAAAGAGATGTATTCCAATCTTACCCCCTACGAAATAGTAAAAATAGCACGTCACCACCTTCGACCTCCCTTTTCTGATCATCTAAAAGGAATGGTTGACGATTTTATAGAACTACACGGAGATCGTAATTTTGGTGACGACAATGCAATGGTCACCGGTTTCGGTACTATTGGCGGGAAAAAAGCTCTGATCATTGGCCAACATAAAGGAAAAACAACAAAAGAGAGAATCGCCAGCAACTTTGGAATGCCCAACCCGGAAGGATATAGAAAAGCATTACAGAAAATGAAACTGGCAGAGAAATTTAAATTACCTATAGTTACGCTAATCGACACACCAGGAGCAAATCCGGATATAGGAGCAGAGGAGCGGGGCCAGGCACATGCAATAGCTATAAACATTGCAGAAATGAGCAAGCTTAGAACTCCGATAATCTGTATTGTCATTGGAGAAGGTGGAAGTGGTGGCGCGCTGGGAATAGGTGTGGGTGATAAATTCTCGATCCTGGAATACGCTTATTGCTCTGTTATCTCACCTGAGGGTTGTGCGGCTATCTTGTGGAAAAGCAAAGATAGTGCGGAGGAGGCTGCAAACGCTTTACATTTGACGGCAAAGGAATTATACAAACTGAAAATAGTTGACGAAATCATTCCGGAACCGGTAGGAGCAGCACACAACAATCCGGAAGAGATGACCAGGATATTAAAGCAAACGATCGTTCGATATATAGATGAACTCCAGGCAATACCTATAGATGAATTAATCGAGAAAAGATATCAAAAATATAGGAAAATTGGTAGTTTCCTGGGCGGAGAATAGTTGGAACAAAGTTTTGAAGTGCCTTAAGGAAACTAAAGTGTCTAAAGTTAAAGAATCTTTCTTGAGAAAACTTACTACAATAATCTTAATTCTTCTGATTACCAGTCCGGTATTTGGTTTTGGGAAGGAAGCACCGGATCAAGTACTGACAAAGTACTTAAAAGCACTCTATTCAAATAACCTGAAAAAAACATATAGTTATCTTTCAAAAGCAGACAAGAGCACTATAAGCAGGATTGAATTTATAAAACAAAACAGCATTGGCGATTCCTTTGCTCAAGAAATCGCAAAGACCGTTTCTACACTGCGCAAGTACAAGATAAATGAAACAATTATAAATGAAGATAATGCATCCGTAGATATTACCGTAACCTCTCCGGATATGTCCAAAGTCATGGGAGAAATATTCGGGCCTTTTCACGGTCAAAAAAGTATGGAAAACCCACAGGAAGCAGCCAGATATATGCTGACGCAATACCTGGAAAAAGGTGACGTACCAATGGGTAAAGAGAGAGGAACTTTTACACTGGTAAAAGAAGAAGGCAGTTGGAAAGTTCTCTTAAACCTGACACAAAAGTAAGTGTGACCTAAATTGATTAAATAAGAAAAGGATACGATTATGAGAGAAATGTTATTAGATATGGCAAAAAGAGTCAGCTTCAATCTTGAACAGTTGCAGAAAAGCTTCGAAGAGTGGTTTAAGGGCAAGGTCGAAACACTTACTTCGATCAAAGAATCTTATGAGGATGCCAGTTCATGTACATACGAACACCAATACACACAGTTTGGTAAAGAGCGGGAGTATCTGATTGATTTACATAAAGCAATCCTTGAAAAAGCACATGATGAAACAGGCGATTCCAGGATTCTCATGCAGAACATTTTTAACGATTACGATGAACTGCTCCGTAAATATCGTGGCATAATACCCCTGGACTATTCAATAGATATTATCCCGGATAAAGCACATGCTGATGAAGGAAGTGAAGTCGAAACAGAAATCCTCCATTTCTTCCCGTCAAATTGCAAAAGAGAACAGATCATAGAACACACAGCAGAAATCATTAAACACGTTCAGGAAGAATCCCTTTCCGATACACCAATTTGGGTCAAGGTCACCCAACACAAAGGGGTAAAATAAATTTAAGTTTTAAGATTGAAAAGAAAAACGAAAATTTGCCATTCCTTTAACTTACTTTTAATCGGACACAGAATATGCCTGCATCCAAGATCCTTAATCTGGCAATACTCATTTCCGGTGGAGGAACAACACTCCAAAACATTATTGACAAAATAAACGATAACTCCCTTAATGCCAGAATCCAGGTTGTCGTATGCAACTCTCCGGATGCCTATGGTATAAAGAGAGCAGAAAAAAACGGTATTCCCACCGCCATAGTACAACACAAAGACCATAACCAATCAAAAACTTTCAGTAACACAATAATAAAAGAGATCGAAAAATATCCTGTTGACCTGATAATACTTGCCGGTTTTCTGCACCTTTTCAAAATACCGGATACATATGCCGGCAAGGTGATGAACATTCACCCGGGATTAATCCCCTCTTTCTGTGGCAAAGGATATTATGGCCACCATGTTCATGAGGCAGCGATTGAAAGCGGTGTCAAAATATCAGGATGTACAGTCCATTTCGTTGATAACGAATATGATCGTGGACCTATAATTATCCAAAGAACAGTTCACGTCGATGCCGATGACACTCCGGACACACTCGCACAAAAGGTTTTCAAGGAAGAGTGCATAGCGTATCCTGAAGCAATACGCCTCTTTGCGGAAGGAAGATTAAAAATTGAAGGAAGAAGGGTCAGGGTCTTAAACCACTAATCATGAAAATCAAACTTTTGATCTTTTCAATAATATGCCTGTTTATTGTACAGAAAAGCACGCCATCCCATGCGGTCTCTATTTTGAGAGTTGAACCATCGGTATTCGAACTCCAGAACCAGGCCTTTTATAACCTGAGGAGAGGGAGACTCGTTGAGGTCTTTAAGAATTGCGAAGAGTTACTGGCAATCAACAAGAAGAGTATTCTCGCTTACGAACTACTGCAAGTTGCATACGCTGCGATCGGGAACTTCGACAGGGCGCAGGAATTGATTGACTCTTTAAAAGAGGTTTCCATCAATTTATCGCTTACACATCTATCTAAAGGAATAATCTTACTTTCCCAACAGAAGTTTGATGAGGCGATTGAAGAGTGTCAAATATCTATAACCATGGACAAAGACAACCCTCTCGCACTCTACTACCTCGGAAGGATACACACAGACAAAAAAGAATTTGATAAAGCTGACGAATATCTCAGGAAGGCGGTTGAGAGTGAACCGGAACTCGCGTTGGCATATACGGGCCTTGGCATAAACTACCTGTTACAGGGAAATACCGAAGAGTCTTTCAAATACTATAAAAAAGCTCTTGAAATTGACGAGGACGAACATATGGCACGAATGGGCCTTGCGACAATACTGATCGGATTAAAGGGCTACGAAAAAGCTATAGAACAATTTAAACTGGTAATTAAGAAAGTACCCACTTTTATCAGGGCCCGTCAGAGCCTGGCTTCACTTTATCTTCAAATGGAAAGGTTTGATAATGCAATCGAACAATCTGTTGAAATCCTGAAGATTGATCCGGACAATACGCCAGCATATATGATACTGGCCAGATCCTATTCATACATAGACAACTTCGACGATGCGGTTAAAAGTATTAGTAAGTTTATAGAGATAGAGGAATCTTCCTTTGAAGGAAATTACCTTTTAGGTACTTTCCAGATAGCAAGTGGAGATATTAAATCCGCAAAAGGCACAATAGGAAAGGCCGAAAGCATTGATGCCGGAAGAGGCAACATGATGATAGCCAGCGCCCTGATAAATCACATTGAAGGCAACCATAACACTGCAGAAATATATCTGAAAAAAGCACTGGAAGTCACACCGGAAATCCATCACCCGATGATCAATATTTTTCTGACAAACCTTTACCTGTCACAGGAAAAGTTCAAATCTGCGGAAGAGAGCTTAAAAATATCAGATAATTTTATCAACGGATTCAGATCAGAAAATCTTGCTCTGCAATCTGATGGCGAAATTGAAAAATCTTTTGCGCACACAAACCTTGCAATCTTTTTCTATCTGAACAGATGGTATGACAAAACAATTAAGATGTGCGACGTGGCATTAGTGCTACATCCGGATAATCCTATTGCCATGTATGTAAAGGGCAAAACGCTGATAGATAAAAAAGATTTCAATCAGGCCTTTATACAACTGGAAAAAACAGTTGAGATACAACCGGACTTTATATCTCCTCATTACGATTTAGCAAAACTTTATCTGCTAATGGGTGAAACGGACAATTCAGTTGAAGAGTACAAAAGGCTGGCAGACTTGGA
>JANLHC010000234.1 GCA_024654465.1 Candidatus Scalindua sp. | reverse complement strand
GCGTTGTTACCGTAAAATCAAAGCAGTAAAAACAATCCTTGATTTCATAAAAAATAAAGATATGCTTTTAGGTGTTCGGAGAATAATAACTTTACTTTTTTTCCAGAACCCTAACAAAGGAAATAAACCATGGATACAGACTTGATGAAAGAATCACATATTTCAGCCATCTGCGAAAAACTTAAAGAGGATGATTTCAAATTTAAGGAGAAAAAATTTGATTACCTTGACGTCCTTTTAGCAATAGGCGCACAGTTCAATATGTCCTGGCTTAAGACAACGCAAATAAACATCTTTGCGTTTATTGGTATTGTTGAGAAAGTAAGCATGGAGTTCGCGGTTGCTTACTCCAGAATGACTCTGAGTTACGCAATGAAAAACCATAAGGATTTCCCAAAACATATGAACAATATTACAGCGAGCTTTCCACTCCTGATATCATCGTGTATTGACGATGATGCGAAACAATGGATTCAGCAAAAACCTAAAAGCCAATTTGGTTTTATCGAAATGCCCGTTATCCTGGACACCGGCAATAACACTCTATTGTTTTGCAACGAATCTACCTGGCGTTCCGGTAATAAAAAGTTTTTGGCCGCCCTTATTCAAAAGTATTTCAACACAACAAACACATAACTTTGAAATTCAGCAGTAAGCAAATGGACATCAGTCGATATAAAACATTTGCCCTGCTTTTTTCCGGCATAAAATAATTCTGTCTGAATGCGAACTTTCAGGTACAATGCCCATCAATTCAATCTTTAGAAAGTGCTTTCGTAATCTCTAGAAGCAAGTAACCTTAGTAAGTATAATTTCATCTCAAGGCTCTTTTTGTTTATCAATATGATACAGATTCCAGCCGAAATAGATATTGAAACATAGAATAAAATTGTATTTATACCGTTAAATGTGAAAGGAGAAAATAATGGGTGACGAAATCAGAGTGAATAAAAGTGTTCCCATAATTACTCAAAAGAAGACTCTTAAGCATGCTAAAAGAGAAGACCAACAGGAGCACAAGCATAAGAACGAAGCCGGAGACCACTTTCAGCAATTATCCAACGCCGCTAAGCTTGCAAATGATGTTCTGGAAAGAGATAAGTCGCCTTACAGGTTCCGTGTTTATCAAGAGGGAGAAGAAGTTTTTATTGATATAGTAATCGTTGATGATGACCTGACAATTAAGGAGACTAAAAAGACGAATATTACTCACGAAGAATTCACAACCTGGTTAAACCATATTGAGCAGGGTAACGGGCTTTTTTTTGATATAACAGCCTGATAAAAAAAGATATTTATTCCTTTTCATTGAAAAGTTACAAAACACGCAACCCTGAACGAATACAAGACCAACAAGTAAAATGAATAAATATAAATTTTATTTCTTAATAATCATATTAATCATTTATATTATAAGTCCACTGGACTTATTTCCATTTGTTTTTGACGACCTTATAGCATCAGGCTTTTTATTCTATTTCTGGCGAAAGTTCAAAAACCAAAAGAGCCAGAAAAACTATTATTCCAGTGGTCAGTCACAAGCAAATATAAAGACCGAACCTGATGGATCAGTGAGTCTGGATAAGTCATACAAGCTACTCAATATCGGTCCTGATGCCCCATTGAGTGAGGTGAAAAAAGCATACAAGGAAAAAATGGCCAAGTCTCATCCGGACAAAGTTGCTCATCTGAGCGAAGAACTCCAGAAAAAGGCCAAGGAGCTTACGCTTGAAATCAATAAAGCCTACAATATTATCAAAAGCCACAAAGGGAGTAGAGGGTGACAGCAATGTCGATAATCAATTTAAAGGCTTGCCACATTAACAATGTGGGCTTGGTGGCGTGTAATGCCTGCCAGACTTACCATTCAGGTGGGCAACCCAGAAACATTAAATTGCCAGCCTCTCCCTGTGGGGCAATATAGTAGCCCTACCCCACAAGGCTCCCACCCTGGCGACTTGGTCTCCACGCATACATTTTTCTCTTCAGCATACACTATAAATTGTATAAGTTTGTCAACACACTCAGACCTTTACATGCTGAACATTTTCTACCATAAGCCTTGAAATAGCCTTTGCGAAAGCGGCAGAGTCTTTTGGTTTTGATCCTTCCAGCAACAGTGCCTGGTTATAAAGAAGATCCGTATAATCCGCCAGGACGCTACTCTTTCTATCTTCTTTAAATATCTTATTCATGGCTTCAAAGATCGGATGCGATGGATTGATTTCGAGAATTCTTTTTCTCTCCGGCACCGCCTGACCCATAGACTTCAAGAGATTTTCCATCTGCAGATCCATCTCTCCCTCATCACCAACAAGGCAGCATGCAGAATCTTTCAGCCTCCCTGACAGTCTGACTTCTTTTACATCATCAAGGCGATCCTGTATAAGATCCAGGAGTTTTTTATATTTCTTTCCCGCCTTCTCCTTCTCCTCTTTTTCAGATTCATCCAGGGTAACGTCGCCCTTAATAGCAGATTTAAACTTCTTTCCTTTGTACTCAAAACTGCTCATAATAACATCGTCAATATCCTCCAGCATAATCAGGACTTCGTAATCCTTTTCCTTAAGCGCTTCAAGGTAGGGTGATTGCAATGTTTCATCCAGTGATGAACCGGTAATGTAATAAATTTCCTCCTGCCCCTCTTTCATGTCATTAACGTATTCAGGAATAGATCGGTATTTATCCTTTTCAACTTTTGTGGAAGGAAAAAGAAGAAGCTCTCCAATAGTCTCCCTTCTATCAAAATCCATATGGACACCTTCTTTCAGTATCCTGCTGAATTCCTTATAGAATTTCAGGTACGTTTCAAATTCTTTCTCTTTCATCTCACCTAAAGTATCAAGCACTTTTTTCGTAATACTGTTTTTTATAACGTCGATCTGCCTGTTGTTCTGCAGTATTTCTCTTGAAACATTTAATGGTAAATCTGAGGAGTCCACCACTCCCTTAACGAATCTCAGGTATGGTGGTATCAACTCTTCACAATGATCAATTATTTTCACTCTCTTGACATAAAGGGTTGGACCAACCTTGTACTCTTTATAGTAGATATCAACAGGCCTCATTGATGGAATGTAAAGAAGTGATGTAAACTCGGAAGCACCCTCTGCTTTATAATGGAGTACCTTTGCCGGATTGGTAAAATCGTGAGAGACATGTTTATAAAAATCATTATACTCTGCTTCAGTTATTTCCGATTTATTCTTAAGCCAGATCGCCTTTCTCGAATTTAGAGTCTCTTCTTTCGTAACTTTAACTTTTTTGGTTTTGTCTAATTTACTCTCCTCTTCCCGCTCAACATCCATTACTACCGGATGTTCGATAAAGTCGGAATACTTCTTGACGGTACTCTTGATCTCCCACTCGTCGAGATAATTTTTCTCATCTTCTTTAAGATGCAGGATTACATCAGTACCTTTATTTTCTTTTTCCACATCTTCCACAGTAAAGGAACCGTCTGCTCCGGATTCCCACTTAATGCCTTTTTTATCGTTCGCCCCAGCCTTTCTTGAAATGACGGTTACTTTATCTGCAACCATAAAGGTTGAATAAAACCCAACACCAAATTGACCAATCAGTTCCGGATTATCCTTTGCCTCCTTACTTTTCAAAGTTGCAATAAACTCCTTTGTGCCTGAATGAGCAATCGTCCCAAGTTCCTTAATCGCGTCGTCTTTAGTCAAACCAGTTCCATTGTCACTAATTGTCAAGGTACCGGCATCTTTGTCCGCGATAATCTTAATCTTCCAATCCTGTTCGCCTTCAAGAATTTCCTTGTTTGTTAAAGACTCAAAATGCGCCTTGTCAATAGCATCAGACGCATTTGAGATAAGCTCTCTAAGAAAAATCTCTTTATGGGAATAAAGAGAGTGTACCATTAAATCGAGGATCTGTTTTACTTCGGTCTTAAATTCCATCTTTTCGACTGTCATTATAATTTACCTTCCTACGCTTCACTAAATTGTTTGTTAAAAATAAAAAAAAATCTCTATAATTTGAGGAATACTTATAGGTTTCTGGCGACCCCATTTCCTCGCCTTCCCACCTGAACAACCCATTCAGAAAGGGTAAAGAGGGGAAATGGGGTGGTTAGTCTCTTAACTAATAATAATTTACCGACAAACCTATATTTAAACAAAATCTGAATAAATGTCAATTAGATCGTATCTATATAATATCTGTTACGGGAAAAAGGGATTTTTCAGGCTATCTCTTTTCTCTTGAAGAGAAAAATCGCTAACCACACAATGGCAGCACAATATATTGTACTGTGCAAAAAATTATATACAACATATTGTGTCACATTGCTCCCCTGCCAAAGTGATGAAGGGCCAATAGCGACTTCGTTGATCACTGGCATATTCAGAGCTTGAATATTAGGAAACACTATATAACACATTGCTGTAGCGATACTTGCGACCACATTACTGTGACCGTGAATGGGTGAAATATAACTGAAAGTATTGCATAAAATAAAGAAAAACAGACATATAGTTAAATTTGATATAGTATTGAGATAGAGTGATAGAACAAGAGAGATAGCAGTCAGGATTAATATTTGTAATAAAGAAAAACAGATACCCAGAATACAGACGAAATCGATCAGACCTGAAAAGCTTGTTACATCACCCTGAACGGTGCTACAACCCCTAATTATTAATGCCACTTCCAGCACAAGGCCTTGAGAAAGAACTAACAGACAAGTAGCTGCTAAAATTCCCAAATATTTTCCTAAAATGAAATGTACCCTTGATACGGGTTTGCATAGTACCGCCAACACTGTTTGTCTTTCAAATTCCCCGGCAATCAAAATAGAAGAAGCCAGGCATCCGGCCAGAAGGCCGCCAATAGTTATGGTCGAAATCGCCATATCTCTTATCATACTCGCCTCTTCTCCAAATGCGAAAAAAGTAAACGCAAAAGACATTAAAATTATAAAACAACCTGATAAAAGAATAATATAATAGAAAGGCTGTCTGACAATTTCCTTGAAGCTGCTAAAAACTAACGGAACAAGAAGATTCATTATTAATAAGCCTTAATCAAAACAGAAATAGAATAAAAATGGCATTGAATAATTATTAATCGCAAGCGAATGCGCACTTTAAAATTTAGCGTTGTTCAACCCACACAACAGAACATACAAACCTCTTTCCAGATATCAAGTAAAAAAAATTCACACCCAAGCGACAAGTGCTTTACCGGGCACCTCTGCTTTTTGTTAATCTTCCAACATTTCCCTTGAACTTCATAACACAATCTGCTACTAAGTACCTTTACTTATATAAACAAAAATATTTTTAACATGAATCCAAATAAAAGAGATAAAAATGTCTAATAAAGAAAATCTTGGGCGCGGTCTGGAATCTTTACTTGGCGATGCGATTGGCATCGAAGCAAGCGAAAAAATTATGCGGGTCAATCTGACCGATATTCAACCAAATGAAGCACAGCCACGCAAAGAGTTTGTCCAATCCCAAATGGAGACCTTAATAAGCTCTATACAAGAACACGGTATACTGCAACCAATCATAGTACGCCCTACAAGCAAAGGATATAAAATAATAGCAGGAGAGCGGCGCTGGAGAGCGGCGACGCAATTAGGGTTAAAAGCGATCCCCGCGATCGTCAAAACGGCCGATAGCCTCAAGACCATTGAGCTGGCATTGGTAGAAAATATTCAGAGAGAAGATCTGAACCCCATGGAAAAGGCCGCAGCTTTTTCTGAATTAAAAATTAATTTTGGCCTGACACAAGAACAGATAGCAACAAAGGTCGGGCAGGATAGATCCACTATCGCAAATACAATTCGCTTGCTTGATTTACCCAAAGAAGTACAGGGCCTTGTTTCACGTGGAACAATTTCAATGGGACACGCCCGTTCCCTTTTATCACTTAAAGATCAAGAAAAACAGATAGCGCTGGGCGAGAGGATTGCAACCGATGGCCTCTCGGTCCGTGATGTTGAACTGATTGTTTCTGGCAAGAAAGATCCTTTGCCTTCTACGGAAGAGGCTTCTGGCAGTCAGCCGACGCCACTTACAACCAAATCTCCACATATTTTGGACCTGGAAGATGGACTAAGGAAGATTGTAGGGACAAAGGTTTCTATTGTAGAGAAAAATGGGAAAGGAAGGATTACTATTGAATTTGCCGATAATAGCCAATTCGAAAACATTGTTGACAGGTTAAAGGCCATGATGGAACACGCCACAGATGGTTCTCATAAAAAACCACCGACTCGCCAGAAAGAACATCTCCTCCAGTAATGAAGAAGAAAAGAAAAAGGTGAAAAGCCCTGAAGTTGGCGGCAGAGAATATAGCAAAATATTCAATCCTTGCTAGACATCCGCACATTCGACATCTTGCTCTGAACTGTTGATCAATTTTAAATAACCCTCTGCACAGCCTTTTGCCAAGCCCCTGACGCGCCCAATATACCTCGTGCGCTGTGCGACTCCAATTGATTTTCTTGCGTCCAGCAAGTTGAATGCGTGAGAACATTTCAGAACGTAGTCATATGCGGGTATAACGATGTCAGCTTGCAGTAATTTTTTGCATTCCTGTTCGTACATGTCGAATTGCTTAAGTAACATAGATGTATCTGCAGCCTCGAAATTATACCTGGAGAACTGCACTTCATCTAATTTATGCACATCACCGTAAGTATATCCTTCCACCCATTCCAAATCGTAAACTGATTCCTTCTCCTGGATAAACATTGCTATTCTTTCGAGGCCATAAGTCAGCTCAAGTGATATCACATCCAGCTCTATACCTCCGACTTGCTGAAAATAGGTAAATTGTGTTATTTCCATCCCATCGAGCCACACTTCCCAGCCCAAGCCGGTAGCCCCCAATGTAGGCGATTCCCAGTCGTCTTCCACAAATCGAATATCATGCTTGACCAAATCAACTCCGAGAGTGCGCAGGCTATCCAAATATAAAGCTTTTGAATCGTCTGGCGAAGGCTTAATAATTACTTGAAATTGATAGTAGTGCTGAAGCCTATTTGGATTTTCGCCATAACGCCCGTCAGTTGGCCTCCTCGAAGGCTCGACATAAGCACACTTCCAAGGCTTATTGCCAAGAACTTTAAGAAAAGTTGACGGATTAAAGGTGCCTGCACCAACCTCTATATCGTAAGGCTGCATTATTACACACCCTTTGTCTGACCAGTATTTTTGAAGATTTAGTATGATTTCCTGAAATGTCATCTCGCGCCTATAAAAACGGTTTATCTTTTATGTATGTGATGTACATCCTTACCACAATCAGAGACCTTTCCCTTTGCCACCTCAATAACGTGTGGTATTGCGTACAACACAACCCCCAAACATTCTGAAACAGCTTTTGGACTTCCGGGAAGATTAATTATCAGTGTATCTTTATACATCCCTGACACTGCTCTTGATCCAATGGACCTTGGCGTGACCTTAAAACTTTCTGCTCTCATCGCTTCTGAGAAGCCGGGCAACTCCCTTTCAATTACGTCTCTCGTTGCTTCGGGAGTCACATCCCTGGGGCTGACTCCTGTTCCACCTGTTGTCAGGATTAAATTGGCTTCCTCTGCAAATCTCCTGAGTTTCTCAGATATAATTTCCCGTTCATCAGGCACGATCTCATATAAGACTAACTCTGCGTTTATAAGGGCTAACTTCTCCTTGATCACTTCCCCGCTCTTGTCTTCTCTTTCGCCCCTTGAGCCCTTATCGCTAATTGTCAGAACTGCTGCTTTTATCATTTACAAACCCAATATAATCATTAACTTTAATTTCGCCACCCTTTAATACTTCCGCAAATATACCCTCTCTGGGCATGATGCAATCACCCACCTGGTAATAGATATTGCATTTGTCGTGACAAACCTTACCAATTTGAGTAACCCTTACCAACGCATCTTTTCCAAGCCGCAACTCATTGCCAACCTCTATGTCAGAAAAATCAACACCCTCTGTAAGTAAATTCTCTCCAAAGTCACCGGAATTGAGCTTTGCCCCTTTATCCTCCATCGCCTTTCTACCTTCCTTAGAAAGCAGACTAATCTGACGGTGCCAGGAACCTGCATGAGCGTCACCATCTAAGCCATGGCTTTCAATCAACTTACACTGTTTTATGTCTTTCTTCTGAACACCTTTATTCGTGCTTATGCAAATCGCAACAATCTTTCCCATAATCAAACTTACCAAAAAAATTATTAAAAGTTCTAACAACTTACGTAAATGCGTCAGGCAATATAATATATTCTAAACTAGTTCCACCGGAACAATTAATCGCCTATGATATTGCAACACAATCATTTAGCAATTTAATCAAACTATCAGCACCGCTTTAAAAACAAAACAATATTATCCTCCAAAAGGGCAGTAGAAACTATTTTATCATCAGATATATACTGTATAATGTATGTGCTTATAGATATAGTACAATATATAGCATTTTCTGGCAGTGTTACCCAAAAAAAATCTTAAGGTAATCCCTACACGATAATGTAATTCAGAAGATATGCTACTATAATTAGGGCAATATCTTCAAGGCTAAAATACTACCAAATATATTATTTTACCTGCATATGCAGGTTATTTTATTGTTAATTGAGAACTTCGTGCTTCTTTAGCTTCTCTTATTATTTGAACACTGCCCCTGATAATGATTGCAGAAATGATACAGCCAATAATTAAATCAGGTATGGCTGAACTGAAATAAGCAACTAATACACCCGCAGTAATTACGCCTAAATTTGCAATGACATCATTCTTGGTAAAGATCCAGGTTGCCCGCATGTGTACTTCCCCATCCCTGTGTTTGGACAGAAGCACAAGACATATTACGTTTGCAATTAGAGCAACCACGCTGACATAAATCATGAATACCGAATCCGGTTTACTTCCCATTATTGTACGCCGAATAATATCCAGCAGCACACCTATACCCAGTGTCATTTGCAAACAACCGCTCAACATTGCCGAATTCGCTTTTATGCGTAAACTTTTACCAACAGCATATAAGCCGGCGCCATAAACCAATGCATCAGCAAGCATGTCCAGCGAATCTGCTATAAGACCCGTCGATTCACTTAGGCAGCCAAAAGTGAATTCCATAATAAACATAGCCGCGTTTATCGATAGCAGTATTATGAGAACCCTGCTTTCTTCTCTACTCTTAATCTCTATTTCACATCCGCAATTTAACATCTGATAATCCTTGACAATATTTTGTAAGGTAATTTATGAACTGTAAGAGACATCCGAATGTTTTTATTTGACATAACAAATATTGTGATGTACTAATATTGGCAGGAGAACGGTAATGCCAATAACCAGAGAACTTGAAAATTCAGAAAAATTTGAATCAGCCGGCTTTAATCACGAACAGGCCAAGACCCTGGCAGATGTTATTGAGAAGTCACATGTCGACAGACAGGAAACCCTTAAGGAGTTTATTCACAATGAAAATACCAAACTTGAGCTTAACATAAAAGCAACAATAAGTAAGGAACTTAAAGATTTATTGATCAAAATCTTCGGCATTATTGTCGGCACTATAGGTATTGCCGTTACTATTCTAAAGCTGTTTCCGTAAAATTGGGGCGTATTGCCACCGTTCAGGCGGGTACGCCTCTACGAAATAAGACACATCCAGTCAACAAGAAATCAATGTCCGTGCCCATCTTCTTCTCCTGAAACTTTCATCTTTGATAATAATGAATAAGCGCCCTTCAGGACAATTTTATCTGAATTTATATCGAAAGTATCAGGCAGGATAACCTCAGTGTATATGCCTTCAGTAACTCCTTTCTGTATTTCTATCATTTCAAAATCACTCATTTCCTGATTGTCCTCTATCCTGTTCCCTTTAAAAATATAAATGTAGTGCTTGCCTCCTGACTGGACTATGGCATCTTCCGGTAAGGCATTTACTGTATTATTATTGATTTCTATAAAGGCCTTTATAAACATACCGGGAAAATATTGTTCATCCTCTTTGTCTAAATGTCCGTGTACTTTTACTACCCGGTGTTCATTAATTAACCTGCCAATAAGATGAACAGTTGCAAGTCTCTCTCTATTGTCTTCATTAGGAAGGGTAAACCTTATTCTCTGGCCCTCTTTTATTTTACCGATATCTTTTTCAAATACCGTTAACTCTGCGTGTAAGTGTTCCGTATTTACTATTTCAAACATGACGTCTGCAGGATTCATATACTTCCCTATATTAACATTAACTCGAGACACATAACCGCTGATCGGAGAATAAACCTTAATGGTACGGCTGATCTTTTCACTCTCCCGTAGTTCCTTTGCACTAATCCCTATTAATGCCAGTTTCTGCTCTAAAGCACTTACCCTGGCCTTTATGCTCTTATAATCAGCCGTTGTGCGTTGGAAGGTTTTGGCAGAGTTCACATTTTTTTCCTGCAACCCTTTCTGCCGTGCAAATTCCTGTTCTAAATAAGTCAGTTTGCTATCGCTCTCTAAGTAGTCCAACTGCAGCTGTATGTAATCCGGATGTTCCAAGACAACAACCACTTCTCCTTTTTCTATACGATTGCCAGGCAGTAAACTGGTTTCCTTAACAAAGCCTCCAATCACAGCATTTATGCTGGCCAGGCTCTGGGGTGGCGTCTGCAATATCCCATTCACTTTAATTACATTGCTTAAGTTTTTCTGCTCTATCCGTCCCAGTTCAATCCCGGCAACTTTATATTGTGCCGGGGTCAATTCAACCATACTTTCACTCTCTTCATGATGAGGTACTTCTGTTTCTGATGTCCCAGACTGATTATTACAGCCAGAAAATATTAAAGCGCTTAATGCCATTATTGAAAAAGCCTTTGTTATGATCTTCATTTGTTCTTTAACCCTCTCTCAAAGAAAATATATAATATTGGAAGTACTATGAGCGTAAGTAACGTTGCCGTAATCAAGCCGCCAATTACTACGGTAGCCAATGGTTTTTGCACCTCTGCACCGGCAGACGTGGAGAGTGCCATCGGCAAGAACCCGAAAGAAGCTACTGTGGCAGTTAATATCACCGGCCTTAACCGTACGCTCGTTCCCTTCAGCACACGTTCGTACAAATCGCTAATTCCATCTTTTTTCAATAAGTTGAATTCATTTATTAATACAATGCCGTTTAAAACGGCCACTCCAAAGAGGGCTATAAAACCTACCCCTGCGGAAATACTAAAAGGCATCCCTCTTATATAGAGAGCAAATATACCTCCGATAGCAGATAATGGAATTGCCGTAAATATCAAGAGCGCCTGTTTTGCTGACTTAAAGGCAAAGAAAAGCATTATAAAGATCATAGCTAAAGCTATCGGGACTGCGGCTGATAACCGTTTCTTTGCTTTTACAAGATTTTCAAACTGGCCTCCATACGTTATAAAATAACCGACGGGAAGTCTGACTGACTTATCAATCTTTTGTTTTATCTCATCCACAATACTTTCCACATCTCTATCTCTCACATTGAAACCGATGGTAATTCTTCGTTTTGTGTCATCCCTCTGAATCTGATTAGGCCCTTCCTGAAAAGAGACATCTGCTACTTGATCCAGTGGAATTTGATTGCCGAAAGGTTTATTTATAAAAAGATTTTTAACGTCATCAAGACCCTTACGGCTGCCTTTATCCAGGCGGACTACCAGGTCAAATCTTCTCTCTCCTTCAAATACCAACCCCGCCGACACTCCGGCGAAGGCAGTTTTTATAACTCTGTTAATTTCAGCAATGTTCAATCCGAACCTGGCTATTTTATCCCTGTCAAATTTGACCATAATCTGTGGTAGCCCTGTTACTTTTTCAACATAAAGATCACGGGTTCCCATTACAGTCTTTACGATGCTTCCAACTTTTGCAGCCTGTTCACTCAGGGCATCCAGATCTTCTCCATAAATTTTAAGTACCACGTCCTGCCTGGCCCCCGTCATTAATTCATTAAAACGCATTTGTATCGGTTGCTGAAAACCAAAGGAAACTCCCGGGATCACGGATAATGCCTCGCCCATCTTGTTGGCAAGTTCTTCTCGTGTTTTACCGCTGGTCCACTCTTTCTTATCTTTGAGGATGATCATTAAATCGCAGGATTCAACCGGCATCGGGTCAGTCGGTATCTCACCTGAACCTATTTTTCCCACTACCTCTTTTACTTCAGGGAAATTTTCCAGTAAGATAGCAGAAGCTTTGTGAGAAACTTCAATGGTTTCAAAAAGTGAACTCCCGGTCATAACACGAGTTTCGACCGCAAAGTCACCTTCCTCCAGAGTAGGAATAAATTCACCACCCATATTCAGAAAAACCACAATGCTTGAAACTAAAAGAATGAGAGCTGATATCAATACAGTATATTTCCTTCTTAGAGCAAAGTGAATAAGCGGATTGTATAGCTTGCGAATAAAGTCTATTATCCTGTCTGAAATATTCGCTTTATGTTCTGTCTTTCTGCTCAGGAATAAAAATGACATCACAGGGACATACGTTAGAGACAGGATAAGTGCTCCCAGTATTGCGAAACTGACTGTTTGTGCCATAGGGCCGAACATCTTGCCTTCTATACCGACCAGCGCAAGGATCGGTAAATAGACAATGAGTATAATAATCTGCCCGAAAACAGCAGAGCTCATCATTCTCTTCGACGCCTCATGTACCTGGCTGTTCATTTGTTCCGTTGATAGCCTTTCTACTCCTCCATAAATATTTTTACTCATAACAATTCTCTGTACGACGCCTTCAACAATAATAACCGCACCATCCACAATTAATCCAAAATCAATTGCGCCAAGGCTCATTAAGTTAGCTGATACACCAAAGAGATTCATCATGGAAAACGCGAAAAGCATCGACAGGGGTATTACAGAAGCCACAATAAAACCAGCCCTGAAATTGCCCAGTAACAAAACCAGTACTAAAACTACAATTAATGCGCCTTCGGTTAAATTTTTAGTGACAGTGCCGATGGCCTTATTCACCAATTTGGTGCGGTCCAGGAAAGGCTCAATTACCACTCCTTCCGGCAATGTTTTTTCGATCTGCTTAATACGTTCTTTAACGTTCTTTATCACTTTCGCAGAATTCTCACCCTTAAGCATCATTACTATGCCGCTTACTACTTCTTTTCCACCACGTGTCGAAGCTCCGTAACGCACGGCATGACCAAATTGCACTTTCGCTACATCTCTTATCAACACAGGTGTGCCATCTTTATCGTTTTTAACTACAATAGCACCTATATCATCAAGGCTGCTCACCATACCCTCGCTTCGAATGAAATAAGCATTGGGCCGTTTGTCAATGTAGGCCCCCCCCGTATTTTGATTGTTTTGCTCTAATGCGGTAAAAACATCACTGATAGTTAAATTCATACTACGCAGTAATTCCGGTTTAATAGCAACTTCGTATTGTTTAAGATACCCCCCAAAACTACTTACATCTGCCACACCGGGAGTGCCCATTAACTGCCTACGTATAATCCAATCCTGAATAGTACGCAGATCCATAGCGGAATACTGCCCTTCGTAACCCTCTTTGGCATGGACAACGTATTGATAAATTTCTCCTAATCCAGTAGTAATCGGACCCATTTCAGGCGTGCCGATTCCTCCTGGAATCTGTTTTTCTGCTTCAACAAGGCGTTCACTTATCTGCTGCCTTGCCCAGTAAATACCGGTTTTTTCTTTAAACACTACCGTTACTACAGATAAACCAAAGCGTGAAAATGACCGGATCTCCTTTATATCTGGAATGGATGCCATCGTCATTTCAATCGGAAAGGTTATTAATCGTTCCACCTCCTGGGCGGCAAGAGCAGGGGTGATCGTAATGATCTGTACCTGATTGTTTGTAATATCCGGAACGGCATCTACGGAAAGTTGTGTAAGGGAATAACTTCCCCAAGCAATCAATCCCAGTACCAATAAAACAACTATTAGTTTGTTGTTTATTGAAAAAGATATTATTTTATCTATCATTTGATATCAGCCTCTCTCCGGATACGGTTTCAATGTTTATGATGGCCTTGTTATAGTCAAGCAACGTATTTATATATGTCGCCCTGGTTTCCAGGAGGTTCTTCTGCATAGTCAGGAATTCGATAAAGCTGGTGTTGCCATCCCGGTATGAAATTTCATTTAAACTCAGGCTTTCATCAACCTGTGGAATAATTTCATCAGTATAGATGGCAATACCTTCTTTTGCAGCCATGAATGTCTGAAAGGCGGTTTCCACTTCCTTTTGAATCTCAAGCTGCTTATATTTTATATTAATGCCTGCCGTGTCTCTGGCAGTTCTAGCCCTTTTAAGTTCAGGCTGTTTTCTATCCCATATCGGTATCGAAAAGTACACCTGCCCGCCAACGATAACATTATCCCCTTCCTCTCTGCTGAAAAATCCTGATACACTTGGATTTGGAATAATCTCAACCTTACGGAGTAATATTTCCTGAGAGGCCCTCTCCTTTTCAAACTCTATTGCCTTTAAGTCAGGCCTCTTTCCGTAAGCTGAAGCTAAAAGATCTTCCTTGCTTATCAGTAATTTTTCGGAGTATAGCTTCCCCTCAATATTTAATACTTCGTCACCTGGTTTTCCAAGCAGGAGTTTCAGATTCAGGAGACGGTTTTTATAATTATTCTTTGCAACAAGAAGCTGTTGCCTTGCCTGCCCATAACCTATTTTTATAGAATTGAGCTCTAGTGCCGCTATTGCACCGGCATTATACCTCTCCCTGGTTGCATCCCATAACCGTTCAAATATACTATTGACATTTTCACGGAGAGATAAGATATCTCTGGCTGTTAATACTTCATAAAAACCAGTCTTGACCTTTGCAATAACCGTTCTTTCTACGTCAGCAATCTCAAGCTTTACCTTCTCTATTTTTTTATTGGATACGTTTATCCGTTTTCGCCTCTGGCCATAGACCTGCAATTCCTGGAACAATGAAACCGAATAGTCAGTCATTCTGTCGGCAGGTGTGCTTCTCGACCCAACCTTGCTCTGTACTTTAGGGTTTGAAGGAAAAAGCAGTGATGCCTTAATACGATCGGCTTCAGCAATACCTAATCCATTTCTTGCCGCTGCAATCTGAAGGTTGTTTTCAATCGCGGCCTTAATACACTCTTCGAGATTGACAGAGTTGGTTTCTCTCCCTTCCCGCCGGGTCGGATCAGAGACCTCCGCCATTGAGATGTCAGGAGTAAAAAAGAGTACAGATGCTATTAATGTGACAACTGTCACATATTTAATGTGATGTACAGGATAGATCATTTATTACCTCTTGTTAAAGTTGCATACAATTGGTGTACGTAATTACACTATGGAAGCATACGTAGTCTTAATTAGCCATATACAAACTATATTGCAGGTTCAGTAGCAGCTTGAATAGTGAAACGTTTAAATAAGAATGAAAGGACTAAAGAATTGATTGCGGAGGACGAAAGAGGGTTTTTGCAAAGAGGTCCTTGTAGAGAACGTCTTCGGTCATTGAAAAAGATTGAGGAGTGTGGTCGAAATGGAAATTAATATCGCTAAATTGATTTATAAAAAAATGTGAAATGGCACAACAAACAGCACAGTGGTGGAATGGTTCATCAGGAAGAACAGGGCAGTTATGTTCATCGCAAGAGTTTGCTCCCTCAGAAGAGGCAACATCCATTTCTACTTTATCGCGGGTATCTTCCTGCGAAAAGACCACTTCCGGAAAGATAGAAAGAAACAGAACTGATATCAAACACGCCTTTAATATACGAGCGCGCCCAAGTTTTCTATTCATATACATTCAAATAAAGTACACTTCAAATCAGTAAATGTCAAGGCCATTTATAATCTGCTCGGGATTATGACAGACAAGAGCCATGGCCTTCTCTTCTCCTATAATACGGGAAGCACTTCTTACTGCTTCAGACAAAATAGGAGGTCTCCCACGAAGCGAATGTGTATCGGAAGCAATAAAATGTACCAATCCTTTCTTCAGCAGCCACTCAGCACATTTTCTTTCGCCACGGTTCGCTCTTTTTGTCAAACAGTTAGCATTAATCTGAACACGAGCGCCAATCTTGACCATTTGGTCCACAAGTTCCGGTTTCCTTTGAAATGCCGTTATCCTTTCTGCATGCGCAATAATTGGAACAACACCATTGCTCATGAGATTGAATATGAATTTATCAGTACCAGGAGGAATAAAGACAAAGGGAAGTTCAAAAAGGATGAACTTCCCGCCATTATTGATCGTAAGCACATCTGCGTTTTTTATACTTTCTACTAATCCTTCACTAATGTGTATCTCTGCGCCGGGGAGTATTTTTACATCGATTTGATTTTCCTTTAACTGTGAATTAAGCGTATCAACCGCTTTGAGTATCTCTACACTTTTTGACTCGTATACTCCATCCTTCGAGTGCGGCGTTGCCACAATCGTCTTAATTCCGTCATTCGCGGCCACTTTACAAAGTTCAATTGATTCTTCGATCGTTTCCGGCCCATCATCTATAGCAGGAAGTATGTGTGCGTGTATATCTATCATTAAAAACCTTTTCTGTAATTGTAACTATTCAGCATAATTTATTTCTCACGCTCCCCGGACAAAAGGCGCCGAGGACAAGGAGCCGCGAAGAACGCAAGGAAAAGCAAAGACAGACGTATACC
>JANLHC010000233.1 GCA_024654465.1 Candidatus Scalindua sp. | reverse complement strand
CGCTCAGTGTGACGTCATCCTGAGCGGAGTCGAAGGATAGTCCTTTGTCGCGATAGCGACTTAACTTGCCGTAGTTGGCTTTTCTTTACATGCTAAAATATCTCGTCTAATTTCTTAGAAATCAGTGAAAGGGTTTTGTCTTTTGTCAGGTATTCCACCTCACCCGTGTGTACTTTCAAATCGGTTAGCATCTTCTTGATCTTTTTCCATCCGGTCTCCTTTTTTTTCTCATTGGTTTCCAGATATAAATTCGAGACTAATTCTCCCAGTTTCTGTACAAGGCGAAGGTCTTTGTTGTCGTAAAAGTTTCTGATAGCCTTTTGCTGGTGTTTGGTGTAGCCTTTTTCATTCATTCTGATCCCTTTATTTTTTCTCTTTATTCCCGAAAGGTAAAAATTTCTTTATACTATCTGCCGCCTTTTCTACTGATTCCCTGGCCGTTTCCTGGATTTTTTCGCTCGCATCTTTTCCTGCATTTGTTGCCTTTCCTACTGTTTCCTCAGCAGCTTTTTTCCCGGCTTCTACAGCCTTATCTGGCGTTTCCATGGCCTTTTCAACGGTTTTCCTGGCGGCCTCTGTAAGCCCTTTCTGTAGCTTCTCTATATCAAAATTGGCAAGACTGGCAATGGTCGTGTTCTTAAGGGCTTTAACGATAATAAGGCGGACAAAAGATTGAGGGTCTGTTATATTTTCATACCGTTCGTCAATATTTACGTTAAATTCTTTCACCTTAGGTGAAGTCCCTTTTGAATAATCTTTATAGATAACTTTGTCTATTTTCAACGTTAATAAATCTATTTGAATATCCGGCATTTTTGTTTTTTCTTTTTTCCCATCGTCCTTTTCTGCTACCTCTCCTTCTGTTTCTTTGACAACTCTTAACGAATCAAGATTCAGTTCGCCAGCTTCATTCTTCACAACTATAAATTCTTTTAAATTTAACCTGACCTCCTCAAGGTGTGCCTTTCCTCTCATAATGGCACCCAGGTTATAATCTACGTAAATTTCCGGTAAATCCATCATTAATTTATCCTCGAATCCTGACGGATTGTATAGTTGTAATTCATTTATGCCAATTAATGATTTAAATACACCAACATTCATACTCCTTATGCTTAACTTAAGACCCGTCATTGCCTTAACCCCGGTTGTTACGGAAGTCTTAATTATCATATTCTTGCCAATAAAAAGTGCAATCAATATCGCGAATACAATAGCCGGAATCATGATAACTTTTCTCTTCATACTGAACCCTCCTCTTTCTTTCTGTTTTAATTTTAGGTTTTACAACGAAATTGTATTTTACGGTTAAGCTTGTATCAATTACACTAAATTATGTTTAGAGACTTACCAGTTCTTTCGAAATGACCTATTGCCCATGTAAGATCCTTCTCACTGTGCGTAGCGGAAAGCATCACGCGAATGCGTGCCTTACCTTCTGGTACCGTGGGGAAACCAATTGATTGAGCAAAAATGCCATCATCGAATAATTTCTGACTGAAATCCTTTGCCACTTTGGCATCGCCTATCATAACCGGCGTTATTGGCGTTTTTGTAATGCCGATATTAAATCCTAATTGTTTCATTCTGTCCTGGAAAAATCTGGTGTTTGACCAGAGTTTCTTGACAAGATCATCTGATTTGTTCAGAGTATTCACAACAGCAATACATGCCGCCACGTCGGCTGCGGTTACAGCGCTTGAAAAGAGGAAGGGGCGTCCTTTTTGTACCAGATAATCCGTTAATCGTTTAGTCCCTGCAATATAACCACCCACGACTCCGAATGCTTTTGACATGGTGCCCACTTCAATATTCACCTTGCCGTGCAGCTTAAAATGGTCAACAATACCCCTGCCACCTCTGCCCAAAACGCCTTCGCCGTGCGCGTCGTCCACCATGGTAATGGCGTTATATTTTTCTGCTATTTCTACGATTTCAGGTAATGGTGCAATATCTCCCTCCATACTGAAAACACCATCAGTAATAATAAGCTTCCGTTCGATATCCTTCTCGACATGGATTTTTGCCTGAAGGTCTTCGGGGTCACCGTGTTTATATCGTACAACTCTGGTCTTTGCGAGGCGGCATCCATCAATAATGCTAGCGTGATTGAGTTCATCTGAAAACACAACATCTTCTTTGCCGACGATTGCCGGAATAACGGCAAGGTTCGCACAGAATCCGGATTGGAATGAGATAGTACTCTCTACTCCCTTAAATTGCGCAAGTTTCTGTTCCAGATCTTTGTGCAGTGTCGTTGTCCCGGCAATCGTTCTGACCGCCGCGGGACCTACTCCGTAAGTGTCGATTGCGTTATGAGACGCAGTTTTTGATTGCAAATCATTGGCAAGCCCCAGATAATTGTTCGAACTGAGATTGAGTACATTCTTTCCGTCTACGGTAATCCATGCCCCTTGCGGTCCTTCAACCGTACGAACGTTAATGAGCAGACCGACCTCCTTGAGCCTGGCCAATTCTTCATTAATGAAATTCAATTTGTCCATGATAAGTATTCTTTAAATTAAATAGGACACCGATTTTCGCAGATATACACAGATAACTACTCTTTAAAAATCCTGATAATCTGCGTTCATCTGTGTCCAAGATTGAGTTTTATACTTCCAAAATAACCTTTCCACATTTCCCTTCTCTCATGAGTTTTATACCCTTTTCATAGTCCTTTAATGGGAACTGGTGAGTGAGGATTGGATCCGGATTGACAATGCCGGATGATAAGAAGCGAGAGGTCTTATGCCAGGTGGAAAAGACCTTTCTTCCTGTTATTCCGTAAATGCGGATCTTCTTGAAAATGACCTCTTTGTTGAGATCAATTGAAACACGTTTTTCATAAATACCCAGGATAGAGATCCTGCCTCCGGGTGTAATAACTTCCAGCCCCTGGTTCAGGGCCTGATTATTTCCTGAAAATTCCAGTACTACGTCTACACCATTATTATTTGTGGCGTCAAGGATGAGGGGGGTTATATCTTTTTCCCCGGGGTTAAGTGCCATGTGGGCTCCCATCTTTTTACTGATAGCCAACCGGTAATTATTTGGATCTGATACTATAATTAATGATGCGCCGCTTGCCCTGGCAATACCGGTCGCAAAGAGTCCGATAGGCCCTGCGCCGAGTATTAATACGGTCTTTGCAGAGATGTCTTCCGCCATGACGGTATCAATGGCATTCCCGAAAGGTTCCTGAATAGTGGCCCATTTATCAGGAATGTTAGGGTCGTTTTTCCACAGGACATGTTCGGGTAAGGCAAGGTATTCTGCGAGTGCGCCATCATAGTCTACTCCAAGTAATTTCAGATTTCTGCATACTTCAGAATCTCCGTTACTACATTGGTAGCAGTGTCCGCATGAAATATGGCTTTCGGCAGAAACACGGTCTCCGACTGCTACGTGAGTTACTTCATTACCAATTTTTTCTACTATTCCAACAAACTCATGGCCGATTATGCGGGGCGGTGTGAAACGATGCTGTGCCCAGTGTGTCCAGTCGTATATATGAACATCCGTGCCGCAGATAGAAGCGAGCGTGACCTTAATAAGCACATCTCTTTG
>JANLHC010000232.1 GCA_024654465.1 Candidatus Scalindua sp. | reverse complement strand
CAGAAGGAGGGATTCCAATTGGTTCTGTCCTGGTCTACAAAGACAAAATTATAGGAAGGGGTCATAACAGGCGTGTTCAGAAAGAAAGTACAATTTTACATGCAGAGATTGACGCGATAGAGAATTCAGGCAGAGAATATGTACCCTTTTTTAAAGAGAGCAGACTTTATACAACCTTATCACCCTGCAGCATGTGTACCGGAGCTATTTTACTATATAAGATACCTCATGTTATTATTGGCGAAAACCGGAATTTCCGGGGTGAGGAAGAGCTGTTAGAAGCCAGAGGGGTAAAAGTTGACGTCATTAATGATATTGAATGTATCAACTTAATGAAAGACTTCATTTTGAATAATCCAGAATTATGGAATGAAGATATCGGAGAGAAATAACGAGACCATCAGTGATGGTGATGATCTCCCCCGCTTTCCAGTGGTCCGCCAACTTTTTCAAGCGTTTCGGAAAGTGATTTACCGGCCTTCTCCATATCACTGATAGCCTTATCCAGTAATTGGGCAACTTCCTCCCCGGACTCTTTTCTCGCTTCACCTTCCCATTTTCTGAACTCAGCTATATGGTTGATATTATGTTCAATCCAGTGCGGCAACAGTATCCGGAGCTTTTTTATTGTGTCTTGTTCTGTCATGTGTTCTTTCTGTTATTTGCGTGAGTTTTCCATAAACACACCAATGTTATAAGAAGCGTCCGCCTGGGCGGGCGGCTACTATATACGATATAGTCACTGAAATTAGAGTCTTATTAAACCAGTTTTTCCTGAAGCATTGCTTTGCCTGAAAGGAAATCAATAGTTTTTATCGCTACGCCCGGAATAAGTTTTGGCTCTTCAAATAACGTACTGATCCTGATCCCCTCTTCAACCACTTCAAGATGTGCAACGTCTTCCATTACTAATTCCTGCTGACCTTCCTTATCGATCATTATTTTCATCTGGCACATAGTTTTTCCCTTTGAACGAAAATGTTATTTATCCTTTAGCGGATTATTTAACAAAAAATTTTACGTCTTCTTTCTGCCTGATAAATAACGTCGTGCAATCTGCCCGACATTGAATTTTCTATGCATTTAATTTAAACAGAACACTTTAAAATAGCAACTATTTTTTCAAATCTACCATGCGAGCAGCAAGATAAGACCTCACCTCAAAAAAGATATTTGACAAAGAGAACGATTTAACTCAAAATACCCCAAAAATAACTTACGATGAAATACGCTGGGCAAAAAGCTTTAAAAGCAAATTACAATCCTGTTAATAGCAGATTGCTAACGGTAAGGCAATTAAAATGGACAATAAAATAATTAAAATCCTCTATGTTGAGGACGAAATCGACCACGCAATTCTTATCGGTGAATTTATCAAAGAGATCAAGGATGTGCATTTTGAAATGACACATGTACAGCAGCTCGAAGAAGCATTATTGGAACTTGATAATGACCATTATGATATTGTCATGCTCGACATGTCACTGCCAGACAAACAGGGATTGGACACTGTTACTGCGGTTTGCGAGAGAGCGCCGGAGATACCGGTTGTAGTAATGACGAGTATAGATGATGAATCGATGGCCATTAAGGCGCTGCAAAGAGGCGCCGAAGAGTATCTGGTTAAGGGGGATATGAACAGCCATGCTCTTTCACGTATTTTGCGGTATGCCATCATGCGACACAAAGGCAGGGTAGAACTGCAATCACTCTCACTTATTGATGATTTGACAAGTTTGTACAACCGGAGAGGCTTTATGCTTTTCTCTCAACAGCAGTTAAGTATTGCAATACGGACTAAACGAGGAATGATACTCTTTTTTATCCACATTGAAGGTCTTAATGAGATCAGCGAAGAATTTGGTCATCAATATGAAGGTCTGGCTAAAATTGAAACTGCCAATATCCTCAAAGAAGCCTTTCGTGAATCTGATATTATAGCTCGCCATGGCAGAGATGAGTTTACAGCTATGGCAATAGAATCGTTCGATGCAAACAATGAAATTATAATTACACGTTTGCAGGATGAATTAGAAAGCCGTAATAAACAGGAAAACCGCCAATATAAACTTTCACTGTGTATAGGCACTGCATATTATGACACAGAGGAATTATGCACTATAGATGAATTAATAAATCGTGCAAAAAAGTCAATGATTGAACAGAAGGAGAATAAATTGAAATCTTGATTCATAATTTAAAGAATTCTGATAAAACTATTATGCGTCAAATTAATACAGAACAGATAAGAGACACCGTTGAAAAACTTTGTATAGATGCAAATTATAACCTGGGAGATGATCTCATAACTTCATTAAGGAGTGCCCTGGAAAGAGAGGAATCTCCTCTGGGCAAGGAAGTAATTACGCAGCTATTGGACAATGCAGAAATTGGCAGAAAGGAACAAGTTCCCGTCTGCCAGGACACCGGCTTTGCCATTATATTCATTGAACTTGGCCAGGAGGTCGTACTCACAGGAGGTGATTTGCGGGAAGCTATTAACGAAGGAATAAGACGTGGCTACAAGAACGGCTTACTGCGCAAGTCAATTGTAAAAAATCCCATAGACCGTATCAACACTGGTGACAACACTCCGGCAGTAATCCATACAGATATAGTCCCAGGCGACAAATTAAAAATTACATTTGATGCAAAAGGTGGCGGATGCGAAAACATGAGCCGTTCTGCTATGTTGACACCGGCACAAGGCAGAGAAGGTGTAATAAACTTTGTAGTAGATACGGTTAAGTCTGCAGGTGCAAATCCGTGTCCACCGATAATTGTGGGAGTAGGTCTCGGAGGAACATTTGATTATTCTACCCTGTTAGCAAAGAAAGCAATATTACGTCCGGTGGGTAGTAACAATAATAATAAAACTATTGCCAACCTGGAAATTGAGCTTTTGGAAAAGATCAACAGACTGGGAATAGGGCCTCAAGGACTTGGCGGTAGAATAACGGCTTTAGCCGTGCAGGTAGAAACATTTCCCTGTCATATTGCCAGCTTACCGGTAGCCGTAAACATAGAGTGTCACTCACACAGAACAAAGACCATTGTAATTTAATTATCTATGACTGAATATATTGATCTGGAAACACCATTAAGCGATTCTACCATTGAGAAACTGAAAGCAGGAGATAAAGTCAGGATCAGCGGAGTGTTATACACAGCCAGAGATGCCGCTCATAAACGGCTCATAGAGATGATCGAGTCAGGAAAAGATTTACCTTTTGACGTAAAAGGGCAATTGCTTTACTACGTTGGACCTACTCCTGCCAAACCGGGACAGGTAATAGGATCTGCCGGACCTACAACAAGTTACAGAATGGACACGTATGCTCCCACTCTTATTAAGATGGGATTAAAGGGTACGATCGGGAAAGGCGGTAGATCAAAAGAAGTACTGGAAGCAATGAAAAGGTACAAGGCCGTCTATTTTGCCGCAGTCGGTGGCGCTGCAGCCCTGATAGCAAAGACAATAAAGAAAGTTGAAATTATTGCTTTTGAAGACCTTGGGGCAGAAGCCATCCGCAAGATGGAAGTAGAAAACTTTCCGGCAATTGTCGTAAATGACACAAAAGGTGGTGATTTATACAATATAGGCAGAGAAAAATACAAGATACCTTATTAAAACTACAAATGTATAAAATCACAACCTGGAAGAGTACAACCTCAATATCAAAAGAGACAAAGCACGGTAATTCGAGATTAAGGAGGGTTCCAGAAAACAGATTCCTAACCATACTACTATCTGCATACCTGTCTATCTTTACACCCGACCTTAATCATATTTCTTTAGCCGCTGAGCACACAAATCAGCAGGAGGGATATAACGTTATAGAAAACCTCGTTGTTAACAACAGGAATAAATTCAAGACCGTAATTTTCGAAAGCGAAGCAGAAGGAATATCAGAAATGAGGAAACTCATAGCAAACTCACAAGTTGAGGAATCCTGGGTATATTTACTTCACCTGAAAAAATGGATTGAAATCGGTCACAACGAAGAAGCAGAAAAGAAGATAGGCAAACGCTATATAACGAAAGCAAAGCTTGATGTTCAGTTGTTGGATGAATTAATGAGTGAAAACAACAACATGGCTTTATACCATTTCCATCCGTCCCATTCTCTTTCTTTAGAAGATAAAATCAGAAATCGAGAGGAAAGTGGTTCACCCATGAATGACAAGGACATTGAGAGTGAAAGAATAAAATTATTAATCAAAAGTGCTTACCCCTCCAGATCAGATCTGTTAAATATGATCGGTAACTCAATGGAATTCTTTGAGAAAAACACTGAAGGGAATATCACATTTAAAGTGTGTTCACATTATGGCATTACGGAATATCACCTGACTGATAAGGGAATGGCGCACCTGAGTACTGATAATTCACTTAAGCAGATTTTATGGGTCAAAGGAATAAGTTCATCAGCAAATATTGAGGTAAACGTTAAAGGAGAAATTCTGGAAATGAACCCCATGGAAACAAGGAATCCGCTAAAGAGGATCAAGATGAGTCCCAAACTAAAAAGGAAACCAGTGTCCAGATATATAATAATTGATCCGCTAACCAGGATTCAAAAAGCTATTGAATCAATGAATTCCGAGCATATAAGAGTGGCATTCACACCGTACCGATAATAATATACTACTATCACAATAAAACCTTCTTTTCCACAGTTCCACCCAAACAATGGGAACAATCATTATGGCTTAGACCTGGCCAGATATGCATATGTGACTTTTTGTCCTATTAAATCTAAAATATTTCGGAAACAATTTCCTTTTTCTGGCAACATAATTGAATAATTTTTAAACAGGACCATCAAGCAAATGCGTATTTTCATGGCACAATTTATTTAATTATTGATACTTATCAATAAACACCAGGGACTTACAGAAAACCAAACAATTATCTTGCCATAACTTCTCTATGGCGGCACAGCTTTTGCGATTTTACAGCTACATACAAAACCCGCTAATTTTACCTATTGCATAATTTTGGAGGAGAACGGTGATGAAAAACTACTTCCCGGAGCGCAGAAAATATGATGATAATTATGATGACATCTATCCATCAATTTTAAAACAGCAACCATCAAATTTCAAAAGTGTATTTTTATGTTTGTCTTTTTGTTTTGTACGAATTTGGAATAAGATATGTAATTCAAAGAAACCACGAAGTTGCTCGTAATAATGGAACTTTAACAAACTGAGTCAAATTAGAATAGTATAAGCACAGCTTCAAACATTCAATAATACCGTCAAACCAGGTAATTATATTTCATTCCTGTGCGTACAGGATGTTAAATACATAATTGGTTTATGTCTGGCTGATTATTCCACTCTATTATATTTTGTAGTTGGCCCGTCAGGTTCTTCTTTTTTCTTCGGCTCGTCCGTTAATGAAAATGCATTTTCAGATATCGAAAGTTTAAAGTATCTTGGAGGCATCTGGCTCGCCATAGAATCATCTCTAAAATCTATCTTAATACGGTCTGCTTCAATAATCTTATAATGGCCATGTAACGTCTGAGTCTTCCCTCTCTGTCCTGAGACGACAATTGCCACCGTGCCATCATCAAGAAAATCATAAGATTCTGTCTCTATTTTATTTATCCACTTTCCATACAATTGTTTCTCCATTTCGATATATGGCCTGTTCTCAGTAGCTACAGGTTTTACGGCTGAATCGTCTACCGGTTTATCATGGTTTACGGCTTCTTTCTTACCAGAAGCACCGGGAGGCGTTGTTCCTCCGTGCCCACTCAATATACCAAGAAAGTTATTTTCAAATTTTTTCATTTGTGCTGTCTCTTTCATGGCCTTTGCACTGGTGTCATCTGTTATCGTTGCTGAAGTGGCAGATGCGTCCTTCTCTACCGTACTGGAGTGTGACACAACATGTTCTGCATATTCCGCATCAGATTGTGTTTTGTCAGATGTTAGCTCCGCAACCGGTGGTTCTGAAGTAACGGTGTTATTAGTGGTCTGACATCCATAAACCACAAACAACAGTAATACCGTGAAAAAAGACTTATATAATAATCTCTGTGTGGCTTTCATTTTTAGATTCTCCAGATAGTATTTGTTAATAAATTGATCTTATGTAGAAAATCATATTACTACTATTAATAAAGACTGTAAAGAAATAACTCGATTAGCAGGACATTAAGTTGACATGCAAATGGTTATATGCTAGAAAATAGCCGTACTTTACTGGCAGGAATCAGTGTGTATACCGCACGACCGGCAATCCACGATCTGCTATCTGTTCCATTTTACCTTTTACTATAATGAAATAACAATTTTATATTACACAACATGTCAGGAGCATTGTTTCTATGAGATTCCCTTTTGCTGAATATGGTTCCAAAGAACTTTCTTTTTTTGGAATGTTTTTGTTTGTAATGATAGTATTAAGCCTCTTTTTTTACCCGTTGGCCAGTATACCTTTTTTTATATTCCTCTCTTTTGTTTTATATTTCTTCAGGGATCCTGACAGAAATATCCCTGATGGAGAAAATAATTTAGTGTCTCCTGCTGACGGTAACATAATTGCGATATCGCACGTACAAGAGGATAATTACTTAAAATGCAAGGCGTTAAAAATTGCAATATTCATGTCTGTGTTCAGCGTCCACGTCAATAGAATTTCATTTGGTGGAAAGGTAGAGTTTGTAAAACACGTATCCGGGAAGTTTCTGGATGCACGTTCTCCTGATTGTTCTGAAATGAATGAACATAATCTGATGGGGATTCTGACAGGTGATGGAAAAACAAAAATAATGATAAAACAGGTTGCCGGGAAGGTAGCCAGGAGAATTGTATGTGACTGTACAGTTGGACAAAATGTTGAGCGAGGTAAGAGATTCGGTATGATTAAGTTCGGTTCCAGGCTGGAAGTCTACATTCCTGAAGAAGCAGATTTTGAAATAGCGGTCAAAGAAGGACAAATGGTATCCGCAGGGTCTACTATACTGGGCACGCTGAAAATATAATGTATTGTTAACGGCTTTGTAAACAGAGACTAAAAAAGGTAAAATTACTGATCGCAAGATACTATATAATATGTTTTTTTAAAATTAAAAATGTTTACGGGTATAATTGAGCATTTAGGTAAAGTAAAACAGGTAAGGCTACAGGCAAATTCGGCAGTTATTGCCGTTGACATAGGGCCATTAAAAGATGGTGTTATTCCGGGTGATAGCATCGCTATAAACGGAGCCTGCCTGACAGTAACACAGATAAAGGGTACAGTAATACATTTTGATGTTTCGGGAGAAACATTAAGCAAAACTACTATCGGTGATTTAAGCGTTTCTGATCATGTAAACATAGAAAGATCACTGAAAATAGGCGACAAACTCGGTGGACATTTTGTAACAGGGCATGTCGATTGTGTTGGCACAATTAATAAAATAGAAAACGAACCCGGCCAATGTACCGTATGGTTTTCTGTAAGTAACGAGATCGCAAACATGATGATAAAAAAAGGTTCTGTCTCCATAGACGGGATTAGCTTGACAATTGTAGATCTCAAGGAGAAACTGTTTTCTGTTGCTCTTATTCCATTTACGCTTGATGCAACTACATTAGGGTTGAAGAAAGCGGGACAAAAGGTAAACATAGAGACAGATATGTTAGGTAAATGGGTGAAAAGGATATTAACAACTAATGACAATACAACATCAGGAGTAACGGAAGAGATGTTAAAGGCAAAAGGATTCATGTGAAACCAGACGCCTACTACCGATTTGAACAATTCCACCGGAGAAAGACTGTACAATGAGATCTGAGAACAGAGAAAAAAGCTTAATCGGAATAACAATGGGAGATCCTGGCGGTATAGGCCCGGAAGTTATCCTTAAAGCATTGACATCGCCCGAAATAAGGACTGCGGCAAATTATGTCATAATTGGTTCTGAAAAGATCTTAAGTGATATTGCGGACAATCCGGATATAGGAACAAGGCATCAACTGTCACGAATTTATAATACATCATCAAATTTAAAGAGAAGCCTGACAGGTAATATAAGCGTTTTAGACATTGATAACGTCTCTGTCAATGCTGCACTGATGCACAAACCCATACGAGAAAGTGGCAAGGCATCTGTAGAATATATACTGAAAGGACTCGATCTGGCACTTGGCGAAGAAATAGACGCACTTGTAACGGCACCCATAAGTAAAGAAGCAATCAAGCTGGCTGGTTTTGATTTTGCAGGACATACAGAGTTACTGAAGGAGAAGACTTCTGTAAAAAATGTCGTAATGCTCATGGTTGGAAAAGGGCTTAGAGTCTCGTTTGTTACTACTCACCTTGCAGTAAATGAAATATCCGAAGGTATAAACCAGGAAAATGTATTTTCTACTATCCAAATAACAGCAACAGGGCTTAAGACTTTTTTTGGTATAGACCGACCGAAGATTGCGGTTTGCGGTTTAAACCCGCATTGCGGTGACGGTGACCGCTTTGGTACGGAAGAGAGGGATGTTATCATACCGGCAATAGAACGTGCACAGGAAATGGGAATTGATTGCCACGGACCGCTATCATCTGACACGGTTTTTAATAAGGCACTAAATGGAGAGTTTGATATTGTTGTAGTCCAATTTCACGATCAGGGGACCATCCCGATAAAAATGCACGCGTTCGATTCCGGAGTAAATATTACGCTTGGCATACCTGTTATCAGAACTTCACCCACACACGGTACCGCCTTTGATATAGCAGGCAAAGGTATTGCAAATCCGGGTTCAATGATTGAGGCAATAAAAACAGCAGTTATGATGGCGAAAACACGAAACCATTTATTTGTGTAACATACTAAACTGAAAAAGGAGCGAAGAATATGGGCAAGGTGTTAATTGCATATTACAGCAGAACAGGTAAAACAGAGAAAATGGCCGAGTATATTGCCGAAGGTGTCCGTTTCAGCGGCCATAGCGCTGATATCAAAAAACTTTCTGAAATCAAAAATGAACAGGAATTAGAAGGATACGACGGTTATGTATTCGGTTGTCCTACCTACCATAGAGATATGACCGCCAACATGAAGACATTTCTATTTGTGGTAGATAAAGCGAAACTGAATGGAAAGGCAGGAGGCGCTTTTGGCTCGTACACCCACAGCGGTGATGCACCAAAGTATATCTTTGATACAATGGAAAATGTGTTTAAGATGGATATGACGCCCCTGGGATCTTTCAACCTGCTGGAACATTTAGTGGAAGGTACAGAGGGCATGAGGGCTTGTCAGGATTACGGAAAGAGCATTAGCGAAAAGCTGTGATCATAATAATATTACAACAATTACAAATCAGATTTTTAAAAATTCTAAAATTCCATAAAAAGGAGAGGATAAAAAATATGTCAACGCAGGATAATTTACAGGAGGCCTTCGCCGGTGAATCGCAGGCAAACAGGAAATATCTGGCCTTTGCTGAAAAGGCTGAAGATGAGGGTTTTAACCAGGTAGCAAAACTCTTTCGTGCCGCAGCTGCGGCAGAAACAGTACATGCCCACAAACACCTCAAGGTAATGGGTGGTATCAAAAGTACGAAAGAAAACCTTGAGGATGCCATAGAAGGAGAGACTCAAGAGTATACAAAGATGTATCCACAGATGATTTTAGAAGCCGAAAAAGAAGGAGGCAACGAGAAAGCTATACAGAGCTTTGATCTTGCCAATAAGGTAGAGAGCATCCATGCAAACCTTTACCGTAATGCATTGGAAAATATGGACAACAATGAATCAGTCGATTATTATGTATGCCAGGTGTGTGGAAACACGGTAGAGAATGAAGCTCCAGACAAATGCCATGTCTGTGGCGCTCCTTCATCCATGTTTACAAAGATTGATTGACCTTTGTATTTTTTTGTAAAACTGAAGAATTCAACCTGCAGTTTTACAACCTGATGTGTAAATTTAACAGTCTTTGAAATTACCAACCTTTCGGCACACTCAGGGCAGGCTCTGAAGGTTGCCGCTACTTCATCAATCCGGGGTACTTTAATCATGTTCTTTGAAGATATAATTACATTAGACGCTCCTCACACAAAATCAATGTTGAAAGCACTTTTGGAGGAACGAGGTGTTCGTGTCAAGAAACAGTGGGGACAAAATTTTTTAATAGACCAGAATTTATTACAATTTATCGTTAAGGCTGCAGAGCTGAACCATAATGATGTAGTTCTCGAAATAGGTACCGGTACAGGCTCTCTGACAAGGCTGCTTGCCCAGAATGCCAGACACGTCTTTGCTGTAGAACTGGATCGCAGGCTGTTTGAAATCATGGAGGAGACATTAAAGAATTACAATAATGTAACTACATTTAACAAGGATATCCTGAAGTCAAAACATCATATCCACCCGAAAATAGTGGAGGCAGTGTCTGATTACATTCAAGCTGCTCCTTCATCAGAAAACTTAACCGTCAAAGTAGTGTCCAATTTGCCATATTATATCAGCACACCCGTAATTATAGATTTGTTACAGGAAGTATTGCCCATCAAAACTATGGTCCTGATGCTTCAACGGGATACTACAGACAGGATGAAGGCGCAACCGGGAACCAGGAATTATGGTGTACTGTCTATTATGACAAACCTTTTTGCTGATGCAAAAGTATTGAAAAAACTCCCACCCGACGTATTCTGGCCTGTCCCGCTCGTTGATTCTGCAATCGTCAAGATGACAGTTAATCGACACAGATATGCTGACAGAATCCGTGATTATCAGGACTTTCAGAATGTAATCCATGCAATATATGTCTCAAGAAGAAAGACCCTTTTGAACAGTCTGTCATCGCTTTGCTCAGGACTGGGCATGAAAGATGAGTCCAAAGAGATACGTAAAGATTTAGTAGCGATTTTAGAGCACGTTGGCATAAGTCCTGAGAGCAGAGGAGAAGAATTAGACATAGAAGCATTGATTAACCTGTCCAATGGAATTTCAGAATATCTACGTTCCAAAAAACAATCAGTATCGCCGTAGAAAAATTATCAGTATCAAATATAATACTACATAACTATAGAGGTAACAATTACCGGAGGTTCTATGAAGCATTCATTATTACTACATATCTTAATCATATCATTTGTGCTTCTTTCATCAATCTCCATACATTCGGCAGAAAATAAGGAACCAAAAATAAACCTGCGCCCGTACTGTAAAATAGT
>JANLHC010000130.1 GCA_024654465.1 Candidatus Scalindua sp. | reverse complement strand
TGCAGCTCCATTATCTCTATACGCCAGAATTTCAGGTGGTGTCTTGTCTTCGTTGCCTTCACAGAAAGGACAGAAACTACTTTTGATTATTTGTGGGTTCGTCTTGAAATCTGTAGGCCTCGCCGCTCTTTCGGCCGCGATAATTACCCAACGGCCGGAAACAGGTTCCCTTCTTAATTCAGACATTTATTCCTCGTAAACTAAACGATATTCATCCTTCACGAAACCAGAAGTACTTAGATTGATTTTATTAATATGTCATGACAACGGAATTATCATTATCGCCATAAGGATTTTTCACATATTTATCGGCATTCCAGTCATTTTTCCATTTTGATCCATCTATGAGATAAAGAAACTGGTATTCCTTTCCTGTCTCAAGATCTAACGTGGTAGAGTAGTCCCCGTTTTCAAACCTTTTCATTGGATTTGCACTAGTATTCCAATTATTAAAATCACCAACGATATATACGCTCTTCGCGTCCGGCGCAGCGGCTTCAGGCAATGTGAATGTTACCCTACATACATGCATTTCTTCAAGATACTCTTTTTTTATCCCAATGGAAGTTTTTATCAGTTTTTTTGATGTTGACTCGTACTCTGTTAACCTCGTTATACTCTCCGCGAAAGTTTTCATTGTCTCAAGAAAATTTTGGAATCTTGTATTAGTTTTTTTGTTAATCATATTACCCCTCATTTCGCTGGAAAACCCTAATTTATTACCCCTAAGAAGGCCACAACATATCAGAGCTCCAGTATAATAAATTCCAAGCGGATTGCAAAGAAACAAATGTTTATGAAAGGCCGATTCTGTATTAAGATGGCAAGCGATGATACCGGAATCAAGATACCTGAGTCAAGTAACCCTATACAGTATGATCTTTTAACTTGTTACTTTTATTATAATGGCATAGCAGTAATATCTTCTCAGTAAATTTCACAGATTTTAATATCCAAAAATCCCCGGATTTATGTATAATGTGCACATTGCCGAATTATGCACTGATATTGATTAAAAAATAGTTTTATTAAGACCTAAATTGAGCAATTTTATTTCCTATACTGTAGTAGCCGTAGGCTTTAGCCTGCGTTCGCTCTCATCCGATGGGTACATGTGAATTTCACGTAAGTTTCGCAACCTTAAGGATGCGACTACTTAAATCGCTCAATTTAGGTAAGAATCTAAATTTTTACACTTGTTAGTTGAATCTGGGTTATATCATTAAATAATGAAAGATAGAGAAAACCGGACAGAAGGCGTAATCCATAAAGTTAACTTTATTACGGATCATGACATATATCTTTTCAAGGAGGGAAACCACCACAGGCTATATGACAAGCTTGGTGCACATATCATAACCAATGATGAAAAGAGCGGAGCGGTTTTTGCTTTATGGGCGCCCAATGCAGAAAGCGTCTCCGTAACGGGAAATTTTAATGGATGGAATCGAAAATCTCATCCATTGAAGGTAAGAAACGATGGATCCGGGGTATGGGAAGGATTCATTCCCGGCATTAAAACGGGAGACATTTATAAATACCGCATACATTCCAGACACAACAACTATAAAGTTGATAAAGGCGATCCATTTGCGTCTTATTGGGAACAGCCTCCTAAAACTGCTTCGGTAGTTTGGGACCTGGATTATAAATGGAACGATAGTGAGTGGATGGCAAGCAGGCATAAACACAATGCTCTCAGTGCCCCGATTTCTGTATATGAAGTGCATATTGGTTCCTGGAAACGTGAAATTGGTAGATGGAACGAGTTTCTTACCTATAGAGAAATGGCACATGAACTTACAGAATATGTAAAGGATATGGGATTTACCCATGTCGAATTAATGCCGGTTACAGAACATCCTTTTTATGGTTCATGGGGCTACCAGACGGTGGGATACTTTGCCCCTACAAGCAGGTACGGAACCCCCCAGGATTTTATGTACCTGATTGATCATCTTCACCAAAACGAGATTGGAGTTATCCTGGATTGGGTGCCTTCACACTTTCCATCTGACGAACATGGCCTTGCCTATTTTGATGGGACATATCTCTATGAACACGCTGATCCGAAGAAGGGATTTCATCCTGAATGGAAAAGTTATATTTTTAACTACAGCAGAAATGAGGTGCGCGCCTTCCTTATAAGCAGTGCAATCTTCTGGCTTGAAAAATACCATATTGATGCTATAAGGGTGGACGCTGTGGCTTCCATGCTATACCTTGACTATGCAAGGGAGGATGGAGAGTGGATACCAAATAAATACGGAGGTAATGAGAATTTGGATGCCGTAAACTTTATCAAAGAATTAAATGCGGCCGTTTATGTCTCTTACCCTGATGTTCAGACCATAGCAGAAGAATCAACAGCATGGCCTATGGTATCAAGGCCAACATATATTGGAGGTCTTGGATTTGGCATGAAATGGAATATGGGATGGATGCATGATACACTTAAGTACTTTTCAAAGGATCCTGTTTATAGAAAATCGCATCATAATGAAATTACTTTCAGCATATGTTATGGTTTCTCAGAAAATTTCCTTCTTCCCATATCCCATGACGAAGTAGTCCATGGTAAAGGTTCTCTTATAGGGAAAATGCCGGGTGATGAATGGCAGAGATATGCTAATCTCAGAATTATATTTGGATATATGTATGGCCACCCGGGGAAAAAACTTCTATTCATGGGATGTGAATTTGCGCAATGGAAGGAATGGGATCATGATGAAGGTTTAGAGTGGTTCGTTTTACAATACCCTCTTCATAAGGGCATACAGAATTGGGTTAAAGACCTGAATCACTTTTACCGGAAAGAACCGGTACTGTACAAGTCAGATTTTTCCGCAGACGGTTTTGAATGGGTAGACGTTCATGATTGGAAACAAAGCATATTAAGCTTTATCAGAAAATGTAAGGATACTGACGATGTCGTCCTTATCGTTTGCAACGCTACCCCTGTGCCAAGGCACAACTACAATGTAGGTGTTCCAATGGGAGGTTTTTGGAAGGAAGTTTTAAACAGCGATGCGGAAATGTACGGCGGAAGCGGTTGTGGTAATTCCGGAGGGGTTACCGCCGTGGCGGTACCTGCACATGGAAGAACACATTCGCTTAGCCTGACATTACCACCTTTGGGTATTTTGTTCTTTAAACACACGAAATGAACATGAATAAACATATCTGCATACATGGGCACTTTTATCAACCACCGCGAGAAAATCCATGGCTTGAGGAGATTGAATTCCAGGAGTCGGCATATCCCTATCATGACTGGAACGAAAGGATTACAGACGAGTGTTATGCCCCGAATACCGCCTCACGTATTCTTGACACAGAGGGCAGAATAATAGAAATAACGAATACGTACGCTAAAATCAGTTTTGACTTTGGCCCCACGCTATTATCATGGATGGAAAGACAGAAACCGAAAGTTTACCAGGCAATCCTTGATGCGGACAAACTAAGTATGGAAACCTTCTCCGGACATGGTTCTGCAATAGCCCAGGCATATAACCATATGATAATGCCCCTTGCCAATAAAAGGGACAAGTATACCCAGGCAATATGGGGGATAAAGGATTTTGAAAAAAGATTTAACAGATACCCCGAGGGAATGTGGCTTCCGGAAACTGCCGTTGATATAGAGACCCTTGAAGTGTTGGTAAGCCTGGGGATTAAGTTTACAGTCATTGCTCAGAGACAGGCGGCAAGAGTAAAGAGGATAGGTGAAACAGAAAGTTGGGTTGATGCAACCGAAGAAAAAATCGATCCTAAAATGCCTTATCGCTGTATCCTTCCATCCGGGCAGCCTATAAATATCTTCTTCTATGACGGCCATATCTCACAGGAAGTATCCTTTGGAAAGTTACTTAATAATGGAGAGGAGTTTGCGAAAAAACTGCTTTCCGCATTTAGTGACAAGAGTGACCATCCCCAAATCGTCCATATAGCGACTGACGGGGAGACATTTGGACATCATCACCGTTTTGGTGATATGGCACTCTCCTATTGCCTGAATTATATTGAATCCGGCAATCACGTAAAGATCACTAACTATGGTGAGTATCTTGACAAACATTCTCCAACCCACATAGTTGAAATTATTGGAAACTCATCATGGAGTTGTATACACGGAGTAGAAAGATGGAGAGATAATTGTGGATGCAACTCCGGAAATCAACCAAAGTGGGATCAAGCATGGAGAAAACCATTAAGAGAGGCTATGGACTGGCTGAGAGATACACTTATTACTATTTTCAGTGATGAGGCGTCCTGCCGCTTTAAGGATCCATGGAGTGTAAGGAATGACTATATTGCGGTCATACTCGACAGATCAACAAAGAATGTGAAAGCTTTCCTGAACAGACACGCTTCCAGAAAACTTACAAGGAAAGAGAAGGTGATGGTATTGAAATTATTGGAAATGCAGAGAAATACCATGCTGATGTACACCAGTTGCGGTTGGTTCTTTGATGATGCCTCTGGTATTGAAACGATTCAGATAATGCAATATGCGTCTAAGGCCATACAATATGCGGAGGAGTTGACCGGTCTGTCTCTTGAATCAGAATATCTGGAATATTTAAAGAAAACACCGTGTAACATGTTTGAAAATGCAGCCGTAATCTACGAAAAGTTTGTAACGCCTGCCAGGAGTGATCTCTTGAGAGTAGGGGCTCATTACAGCATCTCGTCCATATTTGAAGATTGTCCTGAAGAAAAAATGAAAACGTTTCATTATACGGTAAAGAGTAAAGTGTGTAACAGGACAGAAGTGGGGAAACTCATACTCTCTATAGGAAAGGCAGACATCACCTCTGATATTACATGGGACACGAAAATAATCGACTTTGCCGTGCTGCATTTAGGAGACTACAATGTAAGCGGCGGCGCAAGAAATTTTAAAGGGGATGAGGATTTCTCCGTCATGCAGAGTGAGATAATGGATGCCTTTGAGAAAGGCAGTGTTCACGAAGTAATAAGGCTTATGGATAAGCATTTTAGTAATAACATATATTCCATCTGGCACCTCTTTAAGGATGAGCAGAGAAAGCTGCTGCACCGGATACTTCAATTAACGTATCTGGAAGCCGAAGCCTCTTACCGGCAAATATATGATAATAACTACGCTATAATGAATATTTTTCATGGCCTGAATATGAAGATCCCAAGACCGTTCTTTGCCGCGACTGAGTATATACTCAACACGGACTTGAAAGAAATATTTGACCATGAAGATTTAAATGTAAAAAGGCTTAAGAAATTAATAGACGAGGCTGGAAAATGGTCTGTTACGATTGATAAAACAACCCTGGAGTTTTCTATAAGCACATGGATTAATACCCAAATGGAAATGCTTAAGAGGAGACCGGAAAATACAATGCTTTTTAAAAAAATTGATAAGACACTTCAGATAGTAAAACCGTTATCCTTAACTCTCGATTTCTGGTTGGCCCAGAATACCTATTACTCGGTTGGAATGGATTTATTCAACACAATGAAATTGAACGCGTCAAAGGGTAACAAGCGGGCGGAAATATGGATAGAGGATTTTCTCAAACTTGGCTGTGATCTTAAAGTAAAGATATAATCAGGAAAAAAATATGGACAAAAGAGGAAGCGGTTTACTCCTGCATATTACATCACTGCCATCGCCTTATGGTATTGGGGATATTGGGTCAGAGGCTTATAAATTTGTAAATTTTCTTGCAGAGGCTAGCCAAAGTTTCTGGCAGATACTTCCGTTAAACCAGACATGTATCGCCTATGGTAACTCTCCTTATAGCAGTTTTTCGGCATATGCCGGAAATACGCTCTTGATAAGTCCGGATCTAATGGTAGAAGATGGGATTCTCTTGAAATCAGACATAGAAGGTCATCCTTCATTTTCCCGGGAACGCGTTGATTATAAAGCTGTTACAAAGTATAAGAAAGAAATTTTCAGAATTGCATTTGAAAAAAATAAAGGCAGTCTCGCGGAACATCATGAATTTAATAAATTTTGTAATGAAAATTCCTATTGGCTGGAGAATTATAGCCTGTTTGTCTCCATAAAAAAACATTTTAATAATGTTGATTGGAGCAACTGGCCGGAACACATCAGGGATAGAAGAGATGAAGATCTTAAAGAGTGGAAAGAAAGATTGCAGGAAAATATATTGAGAGAAAACTTTCTTCAATATTTGTTCTTTAAACAGTGGTACTCTCTTAAAGATTATTGCGAAAGTAAGGGGATACTCATAATTGGAGATTTGCCTATCTACGTTAATTGTGACAGTGCTGATGTATGGGCAAACCCGGAAATTTTCAAGTTAAATGACGAAAAAAAACCTGTTTTTGTTACCGGTGTTCCACCGGATTATTTCAGCTCTACAGGTCAATTGTGGGGACATCCTGTTTATGATTGGACTGTTCTCAAAGAAACCGGGTACCTATGGTGGATAAAACGCATAGAACACAACCTTAAGTTCTTCCATATGTTTCGGCTTGATCACTTTAGAGGATTTGTAGATTACTGGGAAATTCATGCAGGTGAAAAGTTTGCAACTAACGGACGATGGGAAGAAGCACCTGCCAAAGATTTTTTTAATACTCTTGCAAATCATTTTGATCGTCTTCCTATTATTGCTGAAGATCTTGGAATTATTACGCCGGATGTAAGAGCGGTTATGGATCAATTTGGATTTCCCGGAATGAGGGTGTTACTTTTTGCCTTTGGAGAAGACCTGCCCTTAAACCCTTATGCACCACACAATTATATAAAAAACTGTGTTGCCTACACCGGAACACACGATAACAATACTATCAAGGGTTGGTTTAATAATGAAACCAGCGCTGAAGACCGAAAAAGGATTTTTGATTATATTGGACACGAAGTTTCAGAAGATCAAATACACTGGGAACTTATAAAACTTGTTATGAGTTCTGTCGCAGATATGGTTATAATACCCATGCAGGACGTTCTTGGTCTGGGAGAGGACTCAAGGACGAACCTTCCTGCTAGTTCTGAAGGAAACTGGAGATGGAGGCTTCTCACAGAAAGGCTATCTCCCTTAATAACAAAAAAACTTTCAGAAATAACAAGGATTTACGGAAGAGGATAATTTTATATACAGATTTAAACTAACAAATATAGTACTGCACAGATGCAGCCAGCAACAGGTATTTTATCGTAAATACCAAACTATGCAGGTTAGGAGTAAACAGCGCAGTTGCTGCATACAGACGGACACACAATGAAAGGATAATTTACATGTCAATAACAGAAAAACAGATAAATGGATCTAAGATTGCCTACTTCTCTATGGAAATTGGACTCAGGGATGATATACCAACATTCAGTGGAGGATTGGGCATACTTGCCGGAGACACTATTAAATCAGGTGCTGATTTAAATCTCCCTCTTGTTGCAGTAACATTAATATACCACAAAGGGTACTTTAAACAAGATATAGACGACCGGGGACGACAGATCGAATCACCCGCAATATGGGACCCCTCCGAATTGATGAAAATGGCACCGGAAAAGGTGGATGTTACAATTGAAGGCAGGAATGTATATATTCAGGCATGGGTTTATATTGTCAAAAGCCCCAAAGGCGGTGAAGTTCCCGTGATATTTCTTGATACTAATTTACAGGAAAACAGCGAAGAAGACAGAGCGTTAACAGATTATCTCTACGGAAGTGACGATAATTACAGGATAAAACAGGAGGTGGTCCTTGGGATTGGCGGAGTTAAGGTGTTAAAAATGCTTGGGTTTCAAATAAAAAAATATCATATGAATGAAGGACATGCGGCATTCCTGACACTTGAGCTTTTACATCAATTAAAAAATAATTTAGAGAATGCCTGTGATGAATCATCCATGTGGGACTTTGAAGCCGTTAAAGAGTTGTGCGTGTTTACGACACATACACCGGTTGAAGCGGGGCATGATAGGTTCTCTTATGATCTCTACAGGAGCGTAATTGGCGAATATTTCCCGGAAAATATTCTGCGTGAACTTGCCGGGGAAAAGAATCTTAATATGACACTTCTTGCTTTAAATCTGAGCAATGATGTCAATGGCGTTGCCAAAAAACACGGCGAGGTATCACAGAATATGTTTCCTGGTTATAAAATAAATTCAATAACAAATGGCGTGCATTCTTATACATGGACGTGTGACAGCTTTAAAAAACTGTTTGATAAATATATACCTGGCTGGGCAAATGAACCGGAGTTATTTGTAAGAACTGATATGGTTCCCCATAAGGAACTCTGGAATGCGCATTCAGAAGCGAAGAAAATCCTCATTAATTATGTAAACTCTCTGCATGCCGTAAATATGGACTATGAGACACTGACAATAGGGTTTGCAAGAAGATTCGCAACATACAAGAGAGCGTCCCTTATATTTAATGACCTGGAAAGACTTGAGAGAATTGCATCTGGCAAGATCCAGTTGATTTTTGCCGGAAAAGCTCATCCAAAAGATGAAGGGGGCAAAAAACTTATTGAAGACATATTCTCATATTCAGATAAACTGAAAGGGAAAATAAATATCGCCTTCATAAATAACTATAATATGGAAACTGCTTTGAAGATAGTTTCTGGTGTGGATGTCTGGCTGAACAACCCGATCAGACCTCTTGAGGCGTCAGGAACCAGCGGTATGAAAGCGGCACATAATGGTGTTTTGAATTTCAGTGTTCTTGACGGATGGTGGATTGAAGGTCACATAGAAGGAGATACCGGTTGGTCTATAGGCCCTGAATCAACAGAGATTGCTCCTGATGATAATGCAAATGAGATAGACACAAACGATCTATATAACAAACTCGAAAAGATTATTATCCCAACCTTTTATCAAGACAGAGACAAATGGATTAATATGATGAAGAGTGCGATTGGTAAAAATGCATACTACTTTAACACCCATAGAATGATGCTGAGATACGTCACTGAGGCGTATATAAAATAAGGAATTA
>JANLHC010000226.1 GCA_024654465.1 Candidatus Scalindua sp. | reverse complement strand
ATTTACCCATTCATATCCCATAAGCTCCAGGACTTTAAAGAATTGTTTAAAGTGTAATCTCTGTTCAGATCCAACGACGTAGATCAATTTGTCAAAATCGTACTCCCGCTTTCTGTATTCGGCAGCACATATGTCCCTTGTCGCATATAGACTGGCGTCATCCTTCTTCCTCAGTATACAGGGGGGCATGTCGTACTCTTCGAGGTCCACGATCAGGGCCTCTTCACTTATTTTAGACAAACCCGCCTCTTTGATCCTATTAACAGTATCATCAAGCATGTCGTTATAAAAACTTTCTCCCGCATACGAATCAAACTTTATGCCTAGCTTTTCATATACTCTTTCAAACTCTGACAAACTGATCTCTTTGAAATATTGCCATGTTTGTCTTGCCTCTTCATTTCCATTTTCCAGCTTTTTAAACCAATCCCTGGCTTCATCTTCCAGAGAAGGATTATCCTTTGCCTCCTTATGGAACTTAACATACAACTCGTTAAGTTTACTGATGTCAAGTCCTGTCTCTTCTATCGGACCTTGATCCTTAATATCCGGCCCCCATCTTTTAAATGCAACGATTAATTGCCCGAATTGTGTGCCCCAATCTCCCAGATGGTTTATGCCTACACATTTATAACCAAGGGTTTTGTATATATTGTGAATCGCATTTCCGATAACTGCCGAACGGAGATGATGAACGGCCAGGTGTTTTGCAATGTTTGGGGAAGAGTAATCAATGACGGCAGTCTTACCCTTTCCCGAATCAGAACATCCGTAAGAATCTGATTCAGTAAATACCTCGTCCAGAATTGTCTTGAAAATCATTTTCCTGGAGACATAAAAGTTCAGGTATGGTCCAATCGCCTTGATGTCCGTTATCATGTCATCTGTAGGCAATTTTTGTGCAAGATTGGCTGATATTTTCGCAGGGGAATTTCTTAGCTGTTTCGCAATAGCAAAACAGGGAAACGCATAGTCACCCTTTTCCAGGTCCGGAGGAATCTCTATGAAACCCTCTATCTCCTCCTCAGAGAGTGGGACTTCAACCTTTAAAATATCTACTATGTTTTTAATAAATATATCCATTTTGTTCCTAGTTGAATCTGTTTTAGCGTTGTAAAATTATGTATGTGGATTTCAATGCTGATTACACTACGACTTAGTTTGTTTACTAGAAAGATAATAAACTAAATACTCAGAATATTCTACTCTTTTACTCTTTACTCAGATGTTCAGCCGGTCTATCAATATCCGGAAGCATCAAAACCAGCATTCCGGCAATTGGAAGCATGAATGCTGCAATCCTTAGAGATGTTTCCATGTTATAATGGTCTGCAATGTACCCGATTACTGGAAGCATGAGGCCGGCAGTACCCCAGACAAGTCCCATAGAAATTCCTGCGGCAGAGCTGGCCATATCCGGACATAATCTTTGGACTATTAGTACATTAACAGCAGAAGCTCCAAATATAACCATACCGCTTAAACCAAGTAGTATCATGGAGAAATTCCCATTTGCATGTAAAAACCATAAAAGCAATGGGCATGCAAAGATCGAGGAACCTGCTATTATGATTTTTCTGCTTATTCTGTCTGCCAGGTACCCGCCTATCAAACCGCCAATACTTCCACAAATGAGAAAGGTGGATATGGCGATCCCGCTTCTGTGCATGGTAAGCCCTTTTTCCGTAAAGAGAATTGACATGAAGCTCATAAAGCTAGTAATGACTACCGAACGGGTAAACATTATTAGAAACATAATCCAAAGCGGACGCGATTTTCTGGCAAAGAGTATCTTAAGATCTGACAGCCTGGCACCACTTTTGGTTGCGTGATCTCCGGTTAGTACTTTAGTCAATACAATTGCCAGGATTACGCCGGGTAGAGACAACAGCCATAGTTTATTAAAACCGCCTGACGATACAATCGA
>JANLHC010000224.1 GCA_024654465.1 Candidatus Scalindua sp. | reverse complement strand
GCTGACTGGAAGGTGATTAATCCTCTTCTTGATGCCGGTAAGATGCCTTCCCTGGAGAAACTTGTCAATGCGGGCGTGATGGGGAATCTGGCGACTCTCTAATGAAGTTAAAAACAGAGGTGATTTTAAACACCGATTTTCACAAGTAATAAAACCGCCATAATGCTGCCCCATTACGCAGTCCACTCGATTTCCATAGGTTTTCCATCAAGCCGTGGAACAGAGAAATGGGTTTGCAATTTTGCTACTCCTTTGAGAATTGGAGTATGTGCTCTCTTTCTTATTTTCACAGCCTTTCAGTTTAATCTTACTTCCATACCAGATAATCTTCTATTGCAAGATAATCGAGACCACAGCCGAAGAAAGTCATTATTGCGTCGCGGGGGGTGCAGACAATTGGTTGGCCGGCTACGTTGAAACTGGTGTTGAGAAGCGCAGGGACTCCCGTTATCTTTTTGAATTCGTTGATTAATTCCCAGTACCGGGGAGCAACTTCTTTTCTGACCGACTGCACCCTCACCGTATTGTCTACATGCGCGGCGGAAACGATATCAGAAACTTTTTCCTCAATAGCCTGGAACGCTATTATCATAAACGGTGAATTGTAAGGCTGCTTTACGTAAGCGGCATAATCTTCTGCAAGGAATGACGGTGCAAAGGGTCTCCATGGTTCTCTACCCTTGATACTTTTGTTTACAATATCCTTCATGTCCTTATTCTTCGGATTACCAAGTATGCTTCTGCCTCCAAGCGCCCTCGGGCCGAATTCCATCCTGCCCTGAAACCAACCGACTGTTTTATTGTCCGCAATCAACGTAGCTGCCTCTTTAGCGATATCATTACAACGCTTGAAATTATTCAGTTTATATCTCTTTAATTCGTATTCAACTTCCTCGTTAGTATAATCCGGGCCATAATAAGGGTGTTCTAAAACAATGTCAGGTCTATGCCCCACGACATCTTTGTAGACACTTACGGCAGCGCCTAATGCCGTACCGATATCATGAGCGGCAGGCTGAATAAATATATTTTCAACGTGGTCTGATCGCAACAGCACACCATTCATTGAACAGTTTAAGGCACACCCGCCTGAAACGCACAGGTTTTCAGACCCGGATATATTACGAAGATATAAGCTCATCTGGAGTGCAGCTCTCTCAAGTGTGTGCTGAACGGTTGCGGCAAGGTCTTTGTGCTGCTGGTTTAACTCTTCTCCCTGTTTCCTTTGTGTAACACCCGCAAGGTATTTCTTAAAACCCTTCTTATCGATTACCGGTATGTCTCTGTCCCAGTCAATGAATGTAAATTCATTTTCATCATGTTGTCCATAGGCAGCCAGGCCCATGATCTTCCCTTCATCGCTATGAGATTTAAAACCTAACATACTTGTGATCTCACCGTACAAGTGCCCCCAGCTGTTTCTGTTGGGTATTGACTTAACTACCCTGAGTTCGTCACCCTCTCCAATCGCAAGGATGCCGGATTCACTACCTCCATAACCATCCAGTGATACGATATTTGAACGATCAAATCCGGAAACATAATAAGAGCTTAATGCATGCGCAACGTGATGGTTTACGAATCTCATTTTATCATCCATATGTCTGAATGGCAACTGCCTGAGCAGAAACTCCCAGGGATATCGTTTCTTCTTTTTCTGTCGTGCCGCAGATTCCCACCCTATGGCAATATAATCAACCTCATCCAATGTTACCCCAGCCCTTTTGAGGCAAAACTCAATAGACATATCTGCAGATGCCCTTGGCGAATGTTTAAACCTGTTAAACCGCTCTTCCTCAGCCATCGCGATCAGTTTGCCGTCTACAAGGATGCATGCCCCATTATTCCACGAAATAGGGTGTGTTACTCCCAGAATTATCATATAAATTTCTCCTATCTTTAACCGTCACTTATGTATATATATCTTCCCGGAGTTTACTTCCACACCAGGTAATCTTCTATCGCCAGATAATCGAGCCCACAACCAAAGAAGGTCATTATTGCATCTCTTGGTGAACACACAATAGGCTGACCTGCCACATTAAAGCTGGTATTGAGAAGCGCTGGGACACCAGTTATCTTTTTGAATTCGTTGATTAATTCCCAGTACCTGGGGGCGACTTCTTTCTTGACCGACTGCACCCTTACCGTATTGTCTACATGCGCAGCTGAAACTATTTCAGAAACTTTTTCCTCAAGAGCCTGAAAGGCAATTATCATGAACGGAGAGTTGTAAGGTTCCTTCACATAACCGGCATAATCCTCTGACAGAAATGATGGTGCAAAAGGTCTCCACGACTCTCTCCCTTTTATACTCTTGTTTACAATATCCTTCATATCCTTATTCTTCGGATTGCCAAGTATGCTTCTACCGCCAAGCGCCCTCGGGCCGAACTCCATCCGGCCCTGAAACCAACCGACTGTTTTATTGTCCGCAATCAACGTAGCTGCCTCTTTAGCTATATCACTACAACGCTTGAAATTATTCAGTTTATATCTCTTTAATTCGTATTCAACCTCCTCATTGGTATAATCCGGACCATAATATGGGTGTTCAAGGACAATTTCAGGCCTGTGCCCCGTAACATCTTTATAGACACTCAAGGCGGCCCCTAACGCCGTACCTATATCATGAGCAGCAGGTTGAACAAATATATTATCAACATGGTCTGACCTTAGAAGCACTCCGTTCATTGAGCAGTTTAAAGCACATCCGCCTGCCAGGCACAGGTTCTTAGAGCCGGTTATGTTATGTAGATATAAACTCATCTGTAAGGCCGCTCTCTCAAGTGCCTGCTGTACGGTTGCTGCCAGGTCTTTGTGACGCTGGTTTAGGTCCTCCCCCTTTTTCCTTGGCACCAGATCAGCGAAATATTTCTTAAAACCTTTTCTGTCCATAATTGGAATTTCATTGTCCCAGTCAATAAACTTAAATTCATTCTCGATTGGCTGTCCATAAGCCGCAAGACCCATTACCTTACCTTCTTCGCTATGGTATAGAAATCCCAACGCTTTCGTAATCAGGCCGTAAAAATGTCCCCAACTACTTTTGTTTGGTATGGTCTTCACAATCCTGAAATCATCTTTTTCTCCAGCCATCAGGATACCTGATTCTCCGCCACCAGAGCCATCAAGTGATAATATGTTTGAATGTTCAAATCCCGATACGTAATAAGCACTTAATGCATGAGCGATATGATGCCTTACGAACCTAATTCTGTCATCCTCGTGACTAAAAGGCAACTGCTTCAGCTTATTGTCCCATATATACTGCTCTCTTTTTTTATGCCCTTTCATAGACTCCCAGCCTATGGCAAAATAATCGACATCATCCAATGTTACCCCAGCCCTGTTGAGGCAAAATTCTATGGCACGCTCGGGTGGTACCTCAATAGCATGTTTGAATCTATTTAATCTTTCCTCTTCTACCATAGCGATCAACTTGCCATCTACAAGGATGCATGCCCCGTTGTTCCACGAAATAGGATGTGTTACTCCCAGAATTATCATGTATATTTCTCCAATCTGAATTTGAGGTTGTTATGCAACCAATATAAATTTTTGCTCTTCTGCCATGGTCTTTCTCTGTACTGCAGCGTAGGTTAAACAAAATAGCCATAATAGAATTTTATTATAAGAACTCAAGCTTTTTCTCGCTTCACCGACGGCGTTTAACACGAATTACAATAGTCTGCTTTCGGGAAAAATTGACAGGAAATCCAGCCATTCATTACAACGATTGATATTAAGGGTAATTTATACTATAATCACTAATCATTATTTTGAGTACAGGTAATTGAACACCAATCATCAACAGTGGTAATAGACCTTATTAATCAAACCATAACATAATCTGAAATATAATGTTAAAAGATTTACGGAGACATCTCCGCGTCTACAGCATAAGAAAACTCTACAACCTGATTATGGGTAAGGTCCAGTTCTCAATAGGCTCTACACACCTTTATTATTATCCTGCCAAGATTACGATAGAATCAGGTAATATCTGCAACCTTCGCTGCCCACTTTGCCCAAGCGGCCAGAAAGACAGTTCCGCCAGGAAAGGCTTACTCTCATTTTCCGATTTTAAAAGGATTATAGATGAAATTGGAAAGAATCTGCTCCTGATCAGGCTGTATAACTGGGGAGAACCCCTTCTCAATAAAGAACTTATGAAAATGACAGAATATGCTGATCAAAACAGAATAGCGGTGAAAATAAGTACAAATCTGAGCCTTCCTATTGACGATGATCAGGCCGAATCAATAATCAAAGCCAATCTACAAAAAATATATATTTCCTGTAATGGTACGAGCAGTTCAACCTACTCAACCTATCATATTGACGGTGATTTTAACAAAGTCATGACAAATATGAAACTTTTACTCAAGAAAAAGAAGCAATTAGGGAATAGTTATACTGAGTTAATATGGTTATTTCACGTCTTCAGTCACAATGAACACGAAATTGAAACGGCTAAGGAGATAGCAAAAGAGTTAGGCATTAAGCTGTCCATAAATAAGATACGCACTGATATGGGCAAGGAGATATTTGAAACCGCCGAGAAATCTCTTGAGCGAGATTCAAAATGGCTGCCGGAAAATCCGGCATATAACACGTTTAATATGATAGAAAAGAAACCAAAAAAAAAATTCAACTGTCATCTGTTATGGACTGAAACCGTAATCAACTGGGATGGCAACGTTTTACCATGCTGTTCTGTATATAGCGAAACACACTCTTTTGGCAATGTTAAAGAAGAATCTTTCAAAAAAGTATGGAATAGCAAAAAATATATATCGGCACGAAAAGAGGTACTCGGACGTAAAAACAACACAAAAACAGTTTGCCATATTTGCAAGGCAAATGATTATCTATATATATGACTCTGAAGTTAAAAATTAAACTATGACATTAATCGAAATTGTAGCGTTAGTAGGCTTCATTCTTGGTTCAATTCTTCATACAATCCTTTCAATTCTCATTATTCAGAGGAAGAATAAGAAAGGAAGTGAGCTTGTCTTCTTGTTCCTTGTGATCAGTGTGGCGATGTGGCATTATGGTAATGTCATCTCTCTTTTCAGTTTAATGCTATTTGGAAAAAATGTTCCCATTATCAATCAATCTTCAAATGCTGTTGCATGCATGGGAATGGGTGTAACGCCAAGCCTGCTTTTGCATACTGCTCTATTGTTTCTTTTGGAAAGCGGCAGGAAAATTAAGAAAAAAATTATGATAACCATGGTTACCATAATTTATCTTCCCATCATACCGCTCTTATTTACGGCAGGGCGGATAGTGTTTTTTGAAGATTCCGATGTACTGATGGACGGTTCACCGTTTGTAAAACCTTTTATTATATGGCTTCTGTTTTCAATAATTACAGCTGCCGTTATCTCACGCATTCTCTCCACCAAGGTGGAAGAAGTCGAGGAACAGAGATTTCACTTCTCTATCTTCTGGATTCTCATATTTATCACAATACTGGTAACCTGTACAGTCCTTCTTAAAGGAAGAGATATCCCATATATTGGTGATTATATGGTCCTGGCTACTATGCTTTCATCTATCTTTCCCAGTATCATATTTTCTTATTATGTTTATCGTTACAATTATATGGAATTTGTTCTCAGGCGAAGTGTATTTTATTCATTTCTCGCCGTTCTGGTTATCTGTTTCTATTATTTCGGAATAAGGCAATTAAGTAAATATCTTGAACTCAATTATTCAATTAATGCGAAGGTATTAGAAGCAGTACTGATTATAGCTCTCGTATACTGGTTTCCAAAATTAAAAGAGAACATTCAAGGGTTAATAAGAAAGCTGTCTTTTAAGATGATTACAGACACTGAGTATCTTTTAAATGATTTGAGTCACCAGATCAGTGCAGATCTGCTTATTGACCTGTCGCTTTTGTTGGAAAACATTGTAGAATCAATAAAAAAAGCAACTGCAATTAAAAACGTCAACTTGATCCTGCTCAAAGGAGGAAGTACACAAGTCATCAGACATGTGGAGAATACGTTTATAGTCAAAGATGACATAATAAATACAATCAAGTATTTTGATAAAGGTGAGATTGCGGTGCTGGACAGACACGAAGTCACAGACGCATCTATCATAAATGAAATGAAACGGTTAGAGATGTTCTTTGTATTCCCAATTTTTAAAGACAGGAAGCTAACAGGATTGCTGACTCTTGGTAAATCTCGAAGGGGAATGCGGTTGCGTGCAGAAAACCTTGAACAGTTGATGCTTATTGCGAATCAGATAAGTTCCGCAATGGCCAAGGCGGAACTTATACAGGAAAAGCTGCAGATGGAAAGAAAAATGTATGAGAACGAAAAGCTATCCAGTCTGGGCAGGCTATCTACCAGTGTCGCGCATGAGGTAAAGAATCCTCTGAGTTCGATAAAGGCAATCGTCCAGGTCTTAAAAGAAGATTCCGGAAATGAAGCGAAAACACAGCAAAGTCTTTCAATAATTGTGGAAGAGATAGATCGTTTGACAAAAGTTGTAAACCAGCTACTGGTGTTTGCCAAACCGCAAACGGACAGCAAATCTACTGTCAATATAAATGATGTAATCAGTAAGATATCAGTCGTTTTAAGGCATGAGGCAAAAATTAATAATGTTATTATACACCAGGACGTTTCAAATGATCTACCGGTTATCACGGTAGACGAGGGATCATTGAATGAAGTATTTTTTAATATTATTTATAATGCTATTCAAGCCATGTCAGAAGGTGGAAAATTGACAATATCAATGAGCTATGATCAAAAAGATGATTATATTACTGTTGTTTTTGAAAATACCGGACCCCGGATCTCTGAGGAAGATATGGACAAGATTTTTGAACCATTTTATACAACCAAACAGATGGGTACCGGTTTAGGATTGGCTATTGTTAAAAAGAAACTGGAAGAAATTAGAGGTATGGTCCATGTGCAAAGTGAAGATTCATTCACAAGATTTACAGTTAAAATTCCATCGTCAGAAGGCGTATTGGTAAGTAACATCTAAATTATGAAAAAGACAATATTAATAGTAGATGATGAAAAAGCAGCAAGATTCGGAATGAAACTGGCCTTAGAAAAAGACGGTTACAATGTCATTGAAGCCAGTGATGGTATTGGCGCTTTTGACGTAATAAAGACAAAGAGCCCCTCTCTTATTTTCCTTGATATTAACATGCCAAAGATGAATGGGATTCAGGTATTAGAAGAGATAAACCGTATGGAAAAACCTCCTATGATAGTCATAGTAACTGCTTACGGATCTGAAAGAGTAGCAGTAGATGCCATGAAAAAAGGTGCTTACGATTATATAGCCAAACCATACGAAATAGATGAACTCAGATTAATTGCCAAAAACGCATTCGAAAAACTTGCACTGGAAGAGGAAAACTCCAGATTGCGTTCAGAAATTGATAGATTGGGTTCAAGGGGTAAAATAGTAGGAGAAAGTCGGGAAATGAATCACGTATTTAATAAAATAGAAAAAGTTGGCCCATCTGATGTGACAGTATTAATTCTGGGTGAAAGCGGAAGTGGAAAGGAGCTGGTGGCCAAAGAGATCCACAAGAAAAGTTCCCGCAAAAATAATCCGATGATAATAATGAATTGTGCGGCGCTCCCTGAAACACTAATCGAGAGTGAATTATTCGGGTATGAAAAAGGTGCCTTCACAGGTGCGACAGAAAGACGTCTTGGCAAATTTGAACTGGCGAATAAAGGTACAATATTTCTTGACGAAATTGGAGATATGAGTCCCAACACTCAGGCAAAAGTCCTGAGAATCCTTCAGGAACAGAGTTTTGAGCGATTAGGAGGGACAGAAACTCTTTGTGTTGACGTCAGACTGATAAGCGCAACCCATAAAAATCTGCTTAAAGAGATCAAAGAAGGTAATTTCAGAGAGGACCTGTACTACAGGCTAAAAGTTATTGAAATTTTACTTCCACCATTGAGAAATCGTAGAGAAGACATTATAATACTGGCGGAAAGGTTTATACAGTATTTCTCTGAGAAGCACAAAAAAAACGTAAAATCAATATCAAATGAAGCAGTGAAAGCTTTTACCAGGTATTCGTGGCCCGGTAATGTGAGGGAATTGCAGAACGTTATAGAAAGCGCAGTCGTAATGGCTAATGCTGAAACTCTCGAAATCAACGACTTCCCGGAAGAGATTAGTAATTCTGATAGTAACCGTAGTTTCGATTATAATTTGCCTTTCAGAGACGCGAAGAAAATAGTCGTGGAGACCTTCGAAAGGGACTTTGTTAGCAGGAAGTTAGCAGAAAATAATGGCAACATAAGCAAAGCTGCCGAAGCACTCGGTATGCACAGGCAAAGCTTACAACACAAGATTAAAGAACTTAATATGAAAGAGATATGAAAAATAATTTTGTTCATTTACACGTTCATAGTGATTACAGCCTGTTAGACGGATCATGCAAGGTTAATGATCTGGTTGATAAAACCAAAACGTTAAACATGAAAAGCGTGGCGTTGACTGACCATGGCAACATGTTTGGAGCAATCGGATTTTACGAATATGCCAGACAGAATGATATAAAACCCATCCTGGGATTTGAATCGTATGTCGCTCCGGGCAGTAGATTAACAAAAGAGGGAGGCAAGCAGAAGGCATACCATTTGACACTTTTAGCTGAAAATCTCGATGGATACAGAAACCTACTGAAACTGTCCTCGTCTTCATACCTGGAAGGCTTTTATTATAAACCCAGAATCGACAAAGAGTTGTTAAATAAGCATTCGAAGGGAGTTATCTGCCTGAGCGGATGTATGCAGTCGGAAATAAATCAAAACTTGTTGAATAATGATTATGAAAAGGCAGTAGGCGCTGCATCTCAATACAAAGATATTTTTGGTGCTGATAATTTCTATCTGGAACTGCAGAATAATAGAATTGAACGCCAGGACGAGTTAGTGAAGGAAGCGTTTAAAATCAGTCAGAATCTGGGATTAAAAACCGTTGCTACTAATGATATACACTATATGGAAGCTGACGATTATTATGCCCATGATGCCCTTTTGTGCATAAACACGGGAAAATCCATTAATGATGTCAAACGGATGCGCCTAAGTACTAATGAATTCTACTTTAAAACACAGGAACAGATGGAAAAAACCTTTGGAGATTTACCGGAAGCGATAATGAATACATCACTAATCGCTGATAGATGCTGTGTTGAACTGGATTTGAATACAATGCACCTGCCCAGATTTCACCCGAGAGAAGATTCTCTCTGTTACAAACCGGGTATGACAAATAAACAGCACCTGAGAAAGCTCTGCGAACACGGAGCTATAGAGTTATACGAAAACATTGATAAGGTAGTCACCGATAGATTAGACCACGAACTTAGTGTAATAGAAGAAACCAATTTTGTTGACTATTTTCTCATAGTCTGGGACTTCATTGATTATGCGATAAAAGAACAAATACCGGCCATAGCTCGTGGTTCAGGTGCGGGTAGTTTGGTCGCCTATCTGCTCGGAATCTCAAACATCGATCCTATAAAATACGATTTACTGTTTGAAAGATTCTTGAATGCCGAAAGACTTTCTATGCCTGATCTTGATATTGATTTCTGTGCCGAGGGTAGAGATAAGGTAATTCAATATGTGCGAAAACGATATGGTGGAGATAACAATGTCGCACAGATTATCACCTTTGGTACCATGAAGGCTAAAGCGGTAATCAGGGATGTTGGCAGGGCCATGGACATACCGTTACCCATAGTCGATAAAATTGCAAAATTAATCCCACCCACTCTGGGCATCACATTAAAAGAGGCACTTGAAGAGGAACCGGAACTAAAAGCCATGCGTGACGGTGATCCACAGATACTAGAGCTGTTCAATATTTCTGCAAAACTCGAAGGACTGCGAAGACATGCCTCTACACACGCTGCCGGTGTGGTTATTTCCGACGAACCGCTAACCAACTACATCCCGCTGGCAAAGAACAAGGATACCGTGATAACACAATTTGATGGTGAAACTCTTGTTGAGAAGATCGGCCTGTTAAAGGCTGATTTTCTTGGAGTAAGGAAGTTCACTGTCATTGATAAGGCAAGGCTGCTTATAAAGGCGACAACGGGGACGGTTATTAATATCAATAAAATTTTGTTAGATGACAAGAAAACATATGACTTGTTATCTCGAGGTGACGTTAAGGGAGTTTTTCAGGTAGAGACAAGCAGAGGTTTCAAAGACTTGCTGATGAAACTTAAACCTGATAAATTTGAGGACGTTTTACCGTTGGTTGCGTTATACCGACCCGGACCGTTACAGAGTGGAATGGTAGATACGTTCATAAATTGCAGGCATGGCAGGGAAGCCGTTAAATACATCCATCCAATGCTCGAACCGCTGCTGAAAGAAACATATGGGCTGATTGTGTACCAGGAACAGGTTATGCGCATCGCAAACAGGCTGGGAGGCTTTACCCTTAACGAGGCCGATAATTTGAGAAAGGCAATGGGGAAAAAGAAGCCGGAGGTTATGGAAAAGTTCAAGGCCCAATTTATAAACGGAGCCATCAAGAACGAAATACCGAAAAGTAGTGCAGAGAAAATCTTCGAGCTGATGGAATACTTTGCCGGTTATGGGTTTAATAAGTCACATTCAGCGGCTTATGCCATGGTCTGCTACCAGACTGCTTATCTAAAGGCCAACTACCCTACGCAATATATGGCGGCCCAGATGACGTGCGAAAAGCAGAATAACCTGAAGATAGTAGACTATATGCATGAGTGTAACCGAATGGGCATTGAATTATTACCGCCATGTGTAAATGAAAGCTATTCGGATTTCACAATAGTGTCGGATCAACAGGTTAGATTTGGTCTCGGGGCAATAAAAAACGTCGGTGAAAAGGCGATAGAATCAATCATTATGGCAAGAAAAAAGGATGGTGAATTTACCACAATATTTGATTTCTGCGAACGTGTAGACCTAAGACTGGTAAACAAACAGGTAATGGAAAGCCTTATCAAATCAGGATGTTTTGATTCGCTGCCGGGATACAGATCTCAATTCTTTGAAGGAATAGATACACTGCTGAAAGTTGGAGCAAAATCAAACAAAGACCGTCGGATGGGACAGATGAATCTATTTGGCGCACAGGAAAATACAATAGACTTAAATGCCTTCCATAGTTTGCCTGAAACAGAGAAGTGGTCTGAGAAACAACTGCTTAAAGCGGAAAAAGAAGCATTGGGGCTTTATGTCAGTTCACATCCGTTAAAAAGGTATAAAGATGCAATAGAGCATTATTCCGATACAACAACAGGCGAACTTTCGGAAAGGCAGGAAGATGCCGAGGTCTTGATAGGTGGAATAGTTGACAGCGTTAACCATACTACCACTAAGAAAGGCAAACCGATTGCGTATTTTACCATTGAAGATATGGAAGGAATAGCGAAATGCGTAATTTTCTCGACAAAACTGGCATCTCTCAATGATCGGCTCCATCCCGATGAAGTGGTTTTTATTAAAGGAAAAGTAGGCTTCAGAGATACCGAAGCTTCAATCAGGGTTACGGAAATAATAACTCCGGAAGAAATCGAAAAAAAAATAGAGAACAAACCGCCAAAGAATGCTATAATACGCCTCAAATATGCACAAATAAGTGATGATATTCTCTCTGGCTTGAAAGAAATCCTCTCGGCAAATAAAGGGCCATGTCCTGTATTCATAAAATTAGAGATTCCAGACAATAAATTAGTAATAATTAAGACATCTGACGTTTATTCTGTTTCATTAAACGAAAATGTTTTTAACGGAATAAGAGACTTGGTTGGAGAAGGATGTCTGGTCTCAAAAAGCGCGTGAATCTAAATGGTCTACTAGCTCAGCGAATGTAACTCAAGCCTCTGAAGGTTTGGATTTTATAGGTGGACTCTACTCGCCATGTTATTTACAAATAAATTAATTATCAAGTTACAATTTAAATTAAGGAAGGTATTGAGGAAATGAAAAAAGAATTAACCTACGCACTGATAACTCCGTATAGTTTATTGAAAAGCAGAACCGGCGGCATAATATGCAGGCTTTTATCTTTGTCTGATCTGGAACTTGTGGGCGCCAGAATGTACACTCCCAGCGACAAGTTCCTGGATGAATATATAAAGACTATCGAGGCGCAGAAGATGAAGGCAGTATGGAAAAAAGCAATGATAGATTATGTAAACAACATGCTGAGAAAGAGTAATAAGCTTGGTATGACAAACCGTGCCGTGCTTCTTCTCTTTGAAGGAAAGAATGCTGTTGATGTTCTCCATAATAAAGTGATTGGGTCAGCATCTGATCCTTTAAGAGGAGATACTATCAGGGGTACTTTTGGTGACACTATAATGTCCGAGGATGGAAAGGTTGATTACTTCGAACCTGCAGTTCTTACGTCAGCTGACAAGGCTACAAATATTAAGCAACTTAAGTTATTCGCTAAATATTCATTGAGCGATGGCGGCATAATGGAAGATATTATAGATTTTGGCAAAAACAAAAAACCGGAAACTTCTCTCATAATCCTTAAACCATTTGAAAAACACGATCCACGTGCAGGAAACATAATAGCCATGATGTCAAGGACAGGTTTCTATATAGTTGGTATTAAACTCATTGACCTGAGCACGAAGCAGGCAGAAGAGTTTTACGGCCCTGTTAAAGACTTCTTTAATAGTAGTTTCGATGATAAATTTAAACCTGATCTGGTTGGGCAATTAAAAACATCATTAAAGCAGAAGGACTTCTCTTTTGAACTGACGGATGAGCTTTTGAACAATATGGCAGCTCAGATGAAAAAACCAAAAGTAGATACTGAATTCAATAGCATTCTACAATACATGACAGGCACTGAACCTTCGGCCTTTGCTGAAACCAAGGAAACTTCGAATGGAAAACATACTATCTGTATCGCAATACTGTACAGGGGAATCAATACAATCAAGACTATCCGGGAACTATTGGGAGCCACTGATCCAAAGAAGGCAAAGTATTCCAGCATAAGACGTTTTTATGCATTAGATATACGAAAAAATGCAGTTCACGCATCTGATTCACCGAAAAGTGTGATAAGGGAAAGAAAAATCATAGGCTTCAACAAAGATGAAAAAACCTGTGATATTAAGCAGATAATTAATCGATATATTAAAAAAAGTTGACCTTAACTTTAGGCACTTTTAACTTGAAACTTTCAAAATTTTACCATGTTGGATATAGAAAAATTAGAAGTTGGGCCTTTGGATGCTTGTTGTTACATAGTTTCGTCAGAGTGTTCAGAGGCCATGATTATAGACCCGGGCGGAGACACGGAAAGAATACTGGAGTACCTGGAGAAGAAGAAACTTCACCCTGTTATTCTCGTTAATACCCATGGACATGGGGACCACATTGGAGCGAACAAAGAATTAAAGGAAAGATTCCCGGATATTCAAATCTGTATACATACCGATGATGCTGAGATGCTTGAAGACCCATTCAAGAACCTCTCGCTCCTGGGCGGAAAAAGATATTCATCTCCACCGGCATGCCGAACCTTAAATCACGATGATAAGATTACGCTTGATGGTTATGAATTCAGAGTTTTGCACCTTCCCGGTCATACACCCGGTGGAATAGGAATATATACTGATTCTGCGAACAATGGCAATGGCGAGGCTCCAATACTTTTTTCAGGAGATACTCTTTTTGCGGGAGGATATGGCAGGACAGATTTACCGGGAGGCAGCCATAACCATCTTCTCCAATCGATTAAAGAATGTATATTTAAGCTGGATGAGAATACAGTTATTTATCCCGGACACGGATCCTCTACAACAGTAAAAGCTGAAAAGGAAAGGTTTAAATGATAGAAGAAAAAGGAAACATAAAGGATATCCTCATTGAAGAGGAAATGAAAGAGTCGTACCTGACCTTTGCGATGAGTGTAATCATGAGCCGCGCATTACCTGATGTGCGGGATGGTCTTAAACCGTCACAGAGAAGAATACTCGTTGCCATGAACGACCTCAACCTTGGCCCTGCAGCCAAGTTCAGGAAATGCGCGAAGATCTGTGGAGACACAACAGGAAATTACCATCCACATGGTGAGCAGGTTGTATATCCCACACTTGTGCGTATGGCCCAGGACTGGAGCTTGAGATACCCACTGGTAAAAGGTCAGGGTAATTTTGGATCAATTGATGGTGACCCGCCTGCGGCTATGAGATATACGGAAGCTAAAATGACTCATGCTTCTGCTGAAATGATGGAGGATCTTAAGCAAGACACCGTCAATTATGTCCCGAATTACGATGAAACCCGTTTGGAACCATCAGTGCTTCCTGCAAAATTTCCAAATATTTTATGCAATGGAGGTTCTGGTATTGCGGTTGGTATGGCGACAAGCATACCTCCACATAATGTTAATGAGGTGTGCAATGGAATAATAAGAATCATTGACAATCCGGATGTGACCATAGATGAACTTTTGACAATTATAAAGGGTCCGGATTTCCCAACAGGGGCTTTAATATGCGGAACTAGAGGAATAGTGGATGGATACAGAACAGGCCGAGGCATAATAACAGTAAGGGCAAAGTATCATACAGAAACAGCAAAAAACAACAAACAAAGCATAGTTGTAACTGAAATCCCCTATCAACTTAACAGGGACAGGATAATAGAAAGAATTGCTGAATTAGTTAGAAGTGATGTGCTAAAGGGTATAACAGACGTTCGGAACGAAAGTGACAGAGAGGGAAGCAGAATAGTTATCGTTTTAAAAAGGAATGAGGAAGTAGATGTTGTTATAAACCAGTTATATAAGCACACATCACTGCAAAGCTCTTTCAGTATTATTATGATAGCACTAGTAGACGGTCGCCCTGAAACATTAAACCTGAAGCAGTTACTTAATGCTTATATCATACATAGGAAAGAAATAATCAGGCGTCGAACACGCTTCCTGCTGGACCGCGCGGAAGAGAGAGCTCATATCCTGGAAGGATTAAGGATTGCTCTTGAAAATATTGATGAAGTTATTAAGCTGATAAAGGCTTCAAAAACCGTAGATGACGCAAGGATTGCACTGGTATCAAGGTTCTCTCTCTCAGAGAGACAGGCGAACGCGATCCTTGAAATGAGACTGCAGAGACTGACTAACCTGGAGCAATCCAAGATTGAAGAGGAATATAAGAAAGTCTGCGAAAATATCAGAGAATACAAAAATATCCTGGCAAATGAAAACCTGGTTTTAGATATTATCCGGGAAGACCTTCACGAAATAAAAGAGAAATACGGGGATGAAAGAAAGACAGAAATTATCGCTGATATTGGCGAATTCAATATGGAAGACCTCATTTCCGAGGAAGATGTTACCGTCATAATTACCCATGAGGGATACATAAAACGATTACCTCTTACCACGTATCGAAAACAACACCGGGGTGGAAAAGGTGTTACCGGCGCGGGTATGAAAGAAGGCGATTTCGTTGAAGATCTCTTTATCGCGTCAACTCACGACTACATTCTATTCTTTACGGATATGGGCAAGGTATACTGGCAAAAGGTATACGATATCCCTAATGCCAGCCGTATGGCGAGAGGACGGGCAATAGTTAATCTCCTTGAATTAGGTAAAGATGAGAATGTTACATCCACGATCCCTGTTCGCAAATTTGACGACAGGCAATTGGTTATGGCAACTAAGAATGGAATAATAAAGAAGACTGTACTCAGCGCCTTCGGACGCCCTAAGAAAGGCGGAATAATCTCAATCCTCCTTGACAGCGGTGACAAACTGATAGGTGTTAAACTGACGCACGGAGGACAGGAAATTGTGCTTGGTACAGAGAATGGAAAGGCCATACGTTTTTCAGAGGACGATGTACGATGCATGGGACGCGCGACACGCGGCGTCAAGGGAATAGGATTAAAGGGTAACGACAAGGTTAAAGGCATTGTTGTCGTTGACAAAAACGCGACGCTCTTAACCGTCTGTGAAAATGGATTCGGAAAAAGAACGGACTACAGTGAATATTCGGTCCAGCACAGAGGAGGCCAGGGAGTCATTAACATCAAGACATCTGAGAGAAATGGCAAGGTTGTCGCTCTGATGAATGTAAGTGATGAAAACGAACTCATGATGATGACGGCAAAGGGTATGATAATTCGTGCCGCTACGAATACCATAAGATCCATTGGCCGTAA
>JANLHC010000220.1 GCA_024654465.1 Candidatus Scalindua sp. | reverse complement strand
CCGGATTGGAGTATTCTACCGTGTCTTTGGCAAATGTTTCAAAGAAGGCTGAATTGTCAATCTTTTTCAGTTCTATATTCATATCAAGATGGGGATTGTCAGTTATGCTCAGGATGTCTCCAACTGTTGTGATAGTCCCCAAATTATCCCAGGATAAAGTACTGTTAACTTCGTTAAGATTTTTGTTTTGAGTATCATAATTACCGTTGAGAGAGAAGTGTGTTTTTCTGTTTCTCATGTTGGTGGTAAAATCGCCGAGCTGAATAAGGAATGGTTCTAGCATGCCATTGGTTACAAAAGAGAGTTTTCTGGAATTGCTGTCTGTATTCAAACTTATTTTAATGTGGCCGCTTATTTTTTCTACAAAATAGTCATAGTCAGGTGATGCAAATCCGAGCTTTGAAATGGACATGTCAGTGATGGCTGCCATTGTCCAAGACTGATTTTTGGCGATATAGTCTATGGAGGTATCTGTTGAGATAGTGCCATTTAATGACCAATCCTTATAATTTTCCGGGATCATGGAATTAAAGGCTTCTAAATGAGGGTTACCGCTTATATTACAATGTATTTCCGGTGAGGTTAGGATAGAAAACGCTTTGCCGTTAAGAAGGAATTTTTCTGAATCATTTACCAGAAAGTGTGAGTTGTTCAGAATGATCAATTCATCATCCGGTAGACTGTATTTTGTGATTATGTCAATTTCCCCATACAGATTTGAAGAAGTTTCATTCGAAGGATTTGATACGGAGAAATTTCCATTCATTAAAATATAAAAAGGCTTTGTCGGTTGAATTTCCTTAACCTGCATATCCATTTCAGTTAATTCAAAGAGATAATCACCCGCCGTGATCTTTACCTGCGTGTTATTGACGGAGATATTTTCTACAAGGAGATGTTCAGGGTAAATGTCTTTTAAACTAAAGGATTTGAGACCGTAATCGTGTGAGGAAGGAGGGCCGATTGCTGTTTCCATTTCTGCATTAATAATAATTTGTACATCAGAAATGTCTATTCCTTTTATACGTCTTTTCAGAAGATCAAAGAGGTTGTAATGAAGAGCAATGGTGTTACATTCAAGTGTGAATTGTTTCTGCTCACCAAGCCATTTTACACTAATTTGCTTTAACTGAAGGCAGGAAAAAATGTTCAAGTGGGTATCTTTGATCTTGATATCGAAATTTGTATCTGTTTTGATCCGATGTTCAAGAAAGTGTGTTAACTTTTCACTATTTATAAGGAAGACAAGTGTGGATATGGCAGCTATTATGGTGATAAGGATAGCGAAAAGTAAAATGGCTATTTTGACCGAAAGCTTTCGCATAAGTAGCCTTTGTGCTGAAGTAGGGGCAATTTAAAAAAATTACCCCTACGTTTGGATATGCTTAATGTAGCGGTTTGATTTATCAAACTATTGTTTGGAGCACGATTTATTGTGCTCCTATCAATCCTTTATATATAGTGACCTCTCGCATGGCTTTTTTCTTCATCTCGTCATCTTTGTCCGTAAGCCCCTTGTTCCAGTATGCAAAACCCAGGTTACTGTGAGCATCAGGTAGCGTAGGGTTTATCTCTATGGCCTTCTTAAGGATGGCAATAGCTTCATCAAACATTTTTTTCTCACAATAGACCAGGCCCATATTACTATATGCGTCTGCGAATTTTGGATCAATACCAATAGCAATTTCATACTCCTCCATTGCCTTGTCAAGTTTGCCCTGCTCATAGTAGACAAAGCCCAGATTAAGGTGTGCTGTTTTGAATTGTGGATCAATCTCAATTGCCTTTTCAAGTTCAGCCACTGCATCGTCCAGTCGTCCCATGCTGAAATAGACGCTTTCAAGGTAGCAGTGGATTTCTGGGTCTTTTTTCTCTAACTCCAGGGCTTTTTTAAACTCTCCAAGAGCTTCATTCAACAGGCCCATTTTGTAATAGGAGCGTCCGATGTATTTATGTGCATCCACGTTTTCAGGGTCTATCTTCAGCACCTGTTTCAGTATGCCGATACTCTCTTCATACATGTTGCGTTCGGTGTAGACGAGGGAGAGATTAATGCGTGCCTCAATGGAATCCGGTTTTAGCTGAATTGTTTTCTGATACTCTGATATTGCATCATTGAACTTCATCTTCAGTTCGTACAGGACACCGAGATTAAAATGCGCGTCTGCGTCATCCGGGTTGGACTTCACTGTCTCATTGTATGCAATAATTTTCTTGTCTATTTCCTTTAGTTCTGTTTCTGTTTTTCCAATCTGGCTTGCAAGGTCCTTTGTTGAGAGTTCTGCTCCCTCATGCGCATAACCGGTAGTTAAGGTCATGCATGCAATTGTTATAGCCAGACAAGAGATTGATAGATATTTTTTCATAGATTAGTTTCCTGTCGTTATTTTATTATTTAGTTAAAATTTAATTTATAGGGATTTTAATGTGAGGCTCCACCCATTATTTTTGCCTGTTTTGCGTCTTTGGCTTTCATTAACTCCTCGAACTTTTTAAAGTGGTTGTCGGCATCTTTTGATTTTCCCTGCATCAGGTAAATGACACCGAGATTGTTGTGCGGCTGTGGAAATTCCGCGTCAATAGCTATCGCATTCTCAAATGCGGCAATGGCTTCATCATTTTTCTCCAATTTTATCAGGGCCATACCAATCTCATCGTACGCAAGTGCGGAAAGGGGATTTAATTCGATTGCCTTGTCGAGTTCATTTATTGCTGCTTCATATTCTCCATCGTATCTATAAGCAATCCCAAGGTTTATATAACTTTGCGGGTTCGCAGAGTCGAGCTCTGCGGCTTTCTTATAAGCATCGATTGCACCTTCTATCATGCCTTGTGTATAGTAGGCACGTCCCAGATAATTATATACTTTAACCATCTTAGGATTGATTTTTACTGCCTTCTCCCACGCCTGAACTGCCAAGGTAAAGTTTCCCTCTTTTATTGCGTCAATACCGAAATTATAATAATCTTCCGCGTCTGTACCCAGGTTTGGAAGCTTAGCCACAGGTTTTACCTCAACTTTTTCTTCAACTTTCACCTCTGTTGGTACAACAACCACTTCCGGTGTTTCGTCTTTTCCGCATCCATATATTAAGAATGCTGCCAGTAAGAGACAAATAATTGGATTGTAACTTGTTAGTTTACTGATGTTTTTCATGTGCTTTCCTTTGTCAAAAAAAATTATTATGTCATACGTTGAGCCATAAAGTTTGCGATATCCCTAAAGACAGCTTTGTTGCCAGTTGGTATCTCATCGATTATATCATAAGTCTGTTTTATTAAATCATCAGCATACTTTTGTGCATGCTCTATAGCGCCATGTTTATTGTAAATATTCAGAATATATTGTACCTCATCATCAGTTGTCTCTTCTCTCTGTTTCGTCATTATTTCGATAAGTGATGCCTTGTCGTCATTATCTGCCAACTCTAATGTATATGCATATAGGAAGCTGGCTTTTCCCTCTTTAATATCTGAGCCGATAACTCCTCCGCGCCCTTTGCCTACCGTTAAATCAATTAAATCATCTTTTATCTGGAAGGCAGGTCCCATCAACTTACCTAACGCCCAGATCTTATCTATAGTTCCCTCAATATTACCTGATGCGACTACGGCACCTCCGACCATTCCACAAGCGAGATAATACCCGGTTTTCAACCTTACAAGTTCAAGATATTTTTCAACAGTATAATCCGTAGCACCTCTTGCATTGATATCCAATGCCTGGCCCTCTACAGTTTTTTCGTACGTCAGATTAAATATCTCTAAGAGCTGTAACTTTCTGTCTGATGATATCTGGCTTATTAGAATACAGTGGTATGCCCGCGCCAGTAGATAATCGCCGGCATTGATAGCATTGGCAACACCATATTTTACCCAGACGGTTGGCCGGTCACGTCTCATGGTATCTTCATCTTCTATATCATCGTGCAGAAGAAACATATTATGTAAAATTTCTATGGCCAATGCGAAATGAAGTGCTTCATCGGGATTGCCACCCAGCGCTTTGCATGTAATCAGACATATAGCAGGTCTTATACGTTTTCCTCCTGTTCTCAGATGATGCCATATCGGTTCACTTAAATAGTCATCTCTGTCCGGTGGGATGATCTCTTTGAGTAGCTCATCAATCTTTTTACCATATATCTTTATAGATTCTTCTATGTTTG